>JANWHL010000131.1 GCA_025450405.1 Ktedonobacterales bacterium | reverse complement strand
AGGTCAACCGTTACCCATCGGGAGTTCGTCCGTCTGCTAGTATGGTCCATACCGCGACCAACGGCGATGCCGATCCCCTGACGACGCTGGAATGGTTCGGCCCATCGGTTGGCACCTACACCTATCAAGATACGCGCATGGGCGCGCAGCAAGAGTGGTCGGATGGGCCAGTCGCGGAGATCCAGTATGCGTGTCAGGGCACTACGCCGGGCAGTGGATTGCTCGACATTCGGGAGTTCCGCCCCGCGGCGAATCTGGCGGCCGTCCTCCAGGTGGTTGCTGATGGGTCGGTGACCCCGGTGAGCGTGGCGGGTCAGCCCGCCGTCTATGTGGACGGTCGGTGGGTGCGCTACGGGCGGCACATGGACTGGCAGTTGGGATCCAAGGGGGAGCTCATCCTGGAGCAGGGCGGTCTCATCCTGTGGATCGTTGGTGATCCGCGCGATGGCACGTCGATGGCCCAGCTGACGCAATTCGCGCGGAAGCTGCAGCCAGTCAGCGGCAAACTGTTGCTCCCCAATCAGCCGACGTTGCGCGCGATTGGGGTGGAGTTGCAGGAGACGTTGCAGAATCCGGGTACCGATGAGGTGCTGGATCTGGTGCCATTGGGCGGGTCGCCGGAGAACCTGGCCGGAGCGTTCGTGACGATCGCACCGGTCGGGCCCGGCGCGTAGTCGGCATGTCGGCGCGCCGTCGGCGCGGCGCGCCTAGCGGATCGGTCCAGCGGGGCGATCCAGGGAATCCATACGGCTGGAGTTCGCGGAACACGTGCCAGCCGAGCCGAGTGGGTGGCGACCCTGGGCCGCACCCTGGGCCGCGGAGGAGGTGGGGGTAGAGAGAGGTGGGGGAAGAGAGGCGAGCCGGTGAACCGACAGCCTGGGGCGAGGCGGGGACCGGCGGCGCGGGACCGACACCCGGTGCCGCGCCGGCGTTCCGGAGCGTTCGCGCTCCCGGGTGAGAGAGCCGGCTGCGACGTGCGGACTCATGTCGAAATGGGCGCTCGAAGCGCCGCGACCCCTACTCTCCGCGAGCGGGGGGCGCGCCGGACCACCGGCACTGCCGAATCCGAAGGGAGGTGGCGCAGTCAGTTAGACACCGAACCCACGCGCCGCAAGGTGTGTGGCGGACCAGATGTCTGCTGAGACATCCTGGCGCACCGACCCGGGCCCCGGAAGGGAGCGCCTGGGATCTCTGCTGTGAGGATTTTTTAAGGGAGAGACTGCATGCGACTGGCATTGCGCAAATTGACGCTGCCCGGCGTCATGGCCACCGTGGGCACCGTGGCCCTGCTGGCCACGGGCTGCGGCACGCCAAGCACCAACAACACGCCGACCGATCTGGCGCCGGCGAGCCAGCAGGTGTTCAAGGTCAACCTGAGCCTGGGTGGTTCGTCCGACATCACCACATTTGACCCCGACCAGGCCACCGACTCGCTTTCGATCCAGATGATCGACGCGGTGTTCTCCGGGTTCGTCGTGCTCGACAAGAACCTCAACGTCGAGAAGATGGACGCGGACAACGTCACGGTGAGCACCGATGGCCTGACCTACAAGTTCCACATGCGCCCGGGTCTGAAGTACTCGGACGGCAACGCGGTGAAGGCGTCGGACTATGCGTATAGCATGGACCGGTCGCTCAATCCGTGCGTCGGCTCGGCGGTCGCGTACTATCTGTACGAGATCACTGACGCGCTGACGTTCAACTCTGAGACCTGCAGCGGCACGAAGCTCTCGCCCGCCAAGGGCCAGACCTCGCCGCTGATCACGACGCTGGTCGGCACGTCGATCGTGCCGGACGACGCCGCCGGGACCGTGACGGTCCATCTGTCTCAGCCGGCCTCCTACTTCCTCGACGCGATGACCTACTCGACGTCGTACGCCATCGAGCAGTCGGTGGTGAGCGCCTCGGGCGACATCACGAACGAGAAGTGGACCGACCACCTCAAGGACGGCGCGACCGGCCAGGGTGGCGACGGCATGTGGTATGTGGCCTTTTGGGATCACGCCACGGGCATCACGCTGAAGCAGAACAAGTATTGGGCGCAGGCGCATGGCAAGACCCCATTCTTGCAGGAGATTGACTACATCTTCTACAAGAGCAATGACACCGCCTACGCCGCGTATCAGACCGGGCAGAACGACTACGGCAATCCGACCCTGGAGCTCTATGCCCAGGCGAAGACCCAGCCCGACTTCCACCAGTACGGCACGCTGACCTACTACTCGGTCATCCCGAACTGGACAGTCAAGCCGTTCGATAACGCCGACGCCCGCCAGGCCCTCTGCCTCGCCATCAACCGCGACCAGCTGAACACGGCCATCCTCAAGGGCACGGCCATCGCGCACTGGAACATCGTCCCGAAGGGCATGCCGGGCTACAACCCGAACGTGACCGGGCCGGATGGGGTCACCTCCACCGCGGGCGACACGGCCAAGGCGCAGGCGCACTGGCAGACCTACCTCCAGACGCTGAACGGTGCCAAGCCCCCGACCATCACCTACCTGTATGTCAGCAGCAGCGCGTCACAGCAGAAGTACGCGCAGGCCATCCAGGCCCAGTGGAAGCAAAACCTGGGCATCAACGTCGCGCTCAAGGGCGAGGATTTCACGTCGTACCTGAAGGATTCTGACAGCGGCAACTTCCAGCTCGAGCGCTTCGGCTGGATCGCCGACTACCCGGATCCGCAGGACTTCCTGACCCTGCTGTTCGACACGCACGCGCAGTACAACAGCCAGCACGCCAGCATCCCGCAGGCGGACCAGCTGATGGAAGACGCGGACAAGAACCCGGATCAGGGCAAGCGCATTCAAGAGTACAACCAGGCTGAGCAGCTGCTGATCAACAACGTGGCCGCGTGCCCGTTGTTCCAGTACACCAGCTACTACCAGCTCCGGTCGTATGTCCACAATTACGTGGAAGACGGCCAGGGCATCACCCCGACCGACTCCTGGGCAACGGTGTACATCTCGAAGCACTAGGTCGTCCGACGACGTCGTCCGTCTAGTGTGTCCGCCGATGCCGCGCGCGGAGGCTCGCGAGCCGAACCGCGCGGCATCCTCTGGCGGCCCGCTACGCGGCCTTCGGGCGGCGGCAGTGGGCGGCCGCGGGGCGGCGAGGTGGGGATCCCCTCACCCCGCCGCCCACTCGCACCGGCGGGCCGGTCGACGAGCCGCCGGGTTCCCCAGGCCCATCACGCCCGCGCTCCGTCTCGATCCGGTCGTATCCACGAGTATCCCTCAGCGTCCTCAGTCACCACACCCGGAACACGGCGCGCCGGCGCCGTTCCCGATGTTGGCGCCATACCAATGTGCTATCTTTTAGCCATCTGGTTCCATAGCGGCCGCCCCTCCGCTTCGTTCCGGCACCATCCTCGGCGGGCGCGTAACTCATCACGGATGGTATCTTACGTGCGTAGTTTGGCCCGGTGGTTGCGGTGACAAGGCGTTGGAGCGGGCTGGCATGAGGTTGCACCGGTATCGTCTCGGGCCTCGGATGCGCGGTCTAGGCTCCAGTATGGGCCGCCGCGGTCCGTGAGTAGTGTCAGGAGGTCACCCATGGGGGCGTTGCTCTCCAATCTACCCGCCGTGATCGCCTTGCTCGTGCTGCTGGCGTTCATGGCGTACGTCGCCATTCGGGTCAATCCCGGCTTTCTGATCAAGCGTGTGGCCGGATTGGTCTTCGTCGTCATGGGCGTGAGCTTTATCACGTTCGTGCTCGGGTTCTGGGGGTCGGGGCCCAATGGCATCGAGGCCGTCATCGGTCAGTGCGGCACCCGCTGCACCCCCAATATCCTGAAAAACCTCGAGAATGTCTATGGCCTCCGCGATCCCTGGTATTTGCAGTACGGCCACTACCTCGAGCGGCTCGTTCACGGCGATCTCGGCCTCTCGTACTCCAATCGCAATCGCACCGTCTGGGACATCCTGGGACAAGGCGTGCCTGTCTCGCTGACGCTCCAGGCGTTCGCCATCCCCCTGACGATCATCGCCGGAGTGCCGATTGGGATCTACTCCGCCATCCGCGCCGGCTCGCGCTTCGACACCACCACCAATAGCGTGTCACTGCTCTTTTTCGCGATTCCTTCGTATCTGCTGATTGTGTACTATCGCTTTGTCATGGTCTTCCTCGCCGTGCGCAACCTGCCGCACCTGCCGGTCAGCGGCTGGGGCGACCCGATTGACATCGTCGCGCCCGCGGTCATCCTCGCGGCGGTCGGTGCCGCGTTCTTCACTCGCCTATCACGCACGTCGATGCTGGAGGTGCTCGGCCAGGAATATATCCGGACGGCCCGCGCCAAGGGCTTGCGCGAACGGGTCGTCATCTTCAAACACGCCCTGCGCAACGCGATCATCCCACTGGTTACGGCGCTCGGCCCCACCCTCGCCTTCGCGGTCACGGGCGCGTTTTTCACTGAGCTCCTCTTCAATATCCCTGGCGTCGCCAACGCCGCGGTGGCATCGATTACTAACAAGGATTTGCCCGTTATCCAGGGAGTCGTCATCATGACGGCCGTGGCCGTCGCCCTGATGAATTTGGCCGTGGATGTCATTTATGGCGTCCTGGACCCGCGCATCAAGGTTGTGTGAGTCCAGCCGCGGGGCGCGCCGCCAGAGATTACGAGCGGCACGCCCCCGGAGCGGTGGCTCAGCGACTCAACAGAGCGAGCGCACGAGGATAGCAGCATGGAAACCACCAACGCATCGGACAACGTGTCAGACAGCATGCTGGGAGTGATCGCCCCGCAACAGTCGAACGCGGGCGATGTCTCGCAACAGCCGTCGGTTTCGCCTGGGCGTGCCGCGTTGCGCCGGTTCTTCCGCGATAAGCGCGCGGTCGTGTGCCTGGCGATCATCCTGTTCATCGTCATCGGGAGCTTCGTCTTCCCGCCGATCTATCAGCATATTGGCCCGGTCAATCCGGCCTCCATCGGCGCGGGCAAGGGCATCGGTCCTACCGATTACCACGAGCCGGCCTTCGAGAACCTCAATTACTCGGACGGCCCGTCCACGCTCCTCCCGCTGGGACCGCGCTCGTTGGTCTATCCGCTTGGCACGGACACCAATGGTCGCGACCTCTTCGCCCGCGTGATGGCGGGGGTGAATACGTCGATCATCATCGCCTTGACGGTGGAGATCTTCGATATCGGCATGGGCGTCTTATTGGGAACCCTCGCGGGGTTCTTCGGCGGCTGGCTCGATACCGTGCTGGCACGCTTCACCGACATCATGTTTGCCTTCCCGGGCCTCTTGCTGATCATCCTCATCGCCGCCTCGTTGGGCCCGGTGTTCGACAGCCGCTTCGGGTCCGGCGTCGGCCGCGTGCTGTTGATCATCTTCGCCATCGGCCTACTGGTCTGGCCCCTGATGATGCGCTTCGTGCGCGGCCAGACGATTCAGCTGAAGGAGCAGCAATACATCGAGGCGGCGCGCACAGTGGGGGGCACGAACAGCACGATCATCATGCGCCACATCATCCCCAACCTCGCCAGCATCGTGATCATCGCCGCGACACTGGATATCCTCGGGACGATCACCACGGAGGCCGGCATTAGTCTGCTGGGCGTCGGGATCCAGCCCCCGGCCACCAGCCTTGGCCTGATGATCTCCGACACGATCGCTTCGGTGTACAGCAACTGGACCGAGCCGCTCTGGCCGGCGGCCATGCTGATTATCCTCGTCATCGCCTTCGCCTTCATCGGCGACGGCATCCGCGACGCGTTTGACCCGCGGACCAAAGACTAGCTCGCCGCGAGGCTAGCTCGCCACGGAGCGCGCAACCGACTGATATTGGGAGCTCGACGCATCCGGGTGGGACGCGCCCACCAGCGCATACTGGCGTCGCGGCGATGACGGAAGTCCGGTCGAGAGCATGCGGGACGACAGCATAGAGTAGGGGTTGGCATGGCTGACAAGCTCCTCGAGGTGCAGAACCTCCGGACCCAATTTTTCACGCGCGGGGGCGTGGTGAAGGCCGTCGAAGACGTGTCCTTCTATCTCGACGAGAGCGAGACCCTCGGCGTGGTCGGTGAGAGCGGCTGCGGCAAGAGTGTGACGGCGCTCTCGGTCATGCGCTTGATCGATCGGCCGGGCAAGATCGTCGGTGGTCGGATCCTCTTCCGGGGCGAAGATGTCCTCGAAATGGACGAAGAGGAACTCTATGAGCTCCGCGGCGGCAAAATCGCCATGATTTTCCAGGATCCGACGACGTCATTGAATCCGGTCTTCACCGTGGGCAATCAGATCTCTGAGGCGATCAAGGTCCACTTGAAGCTGGATGACCGGGCGGCGCGGAATCGGACCATCGAAATGATGGAGCGCGTCCGCATCCCCGACGCGCGCCGCCGCTACACACAGTACCCGCACGAGTTCAGTGGTGGCATGCGCCAGCGCGTCATGATCGCGATGGCGCTGTCGTGCAATCCGCAGCTGCTGGTGGCCGACGAGCCGACGACGGCTCTCGATGTCACCATTCAGGCGCAGGTCCTGGACTTGATGAAGGCCCTCTCGGAGGAATTCAAAACGGCAACCATGCTGATCACCCACGACCTGGGCGTGGTGGCCGGCATGGCCCAGCGCATCGTGGTCATGTACGCGGGCCGGGTCATCGAGGAGGCCCCGACGCGGGCGCTCTTCGCCACGCCCGCGCACCCGTACACGCAGGCGCTCTTGTCCGCGGTCCCGCGTTCGTCCGTCCCACGCGGCACGCGGCTAACCGCGATCCCCGGCCAGCCGCCGAACCTGGTGAATCTGCCGGCTGGCTGCTCGTTCGCCCCGCGGTGCCCGAAGGTCCAGCCGCGCTGCCGTGTGGAGCGCCCGGAGCTCGAGACGGTGGGGCCGAATCAGAGGGCGGCCTGTTTCTACCCGTATTGAACCGCGGGTGACGCGGACCGCGGTAACGCGGACTTCGGTGACGTTGCGGTGGGCCTGGCGCCCGAGGGAGTTGAGATGTGGCTGCAGAAATGATGGGCACGGTCCCGCCCGGTCTGGACGCCGGCGAATCGCTGGTGCAGTTGCGTGGGCTGAAGGTCTACTTTCCGGTTCGTGGAGGCTTGCTCGGCACGGTCGTCGGCAGTGTCAAGGCGGTCGACGGCGTGGACCTGGACGTCCGGCGCGGCGAGACGCTCGGCCTCGTTGGTGAGAGCGGCTGTGGCAAGTCCACGTTGGGGCGCGCGGTGCTCCAGCTGATCAAGCCAACGGCCGGATCGGTCTTCTTCGAGGGCGCGGATCTCACCAAACTTTCGCCGGGCGCCATGCGGCGCAGGCGCGTCGACATGCAGATGATTTTCCAGGACCCCTTCAGCTCGCTCGACCAGCGCTTTACGCTTGGGCGGGTGATCCAGGAGCCACTGGACAATTTCGGGCGGGGGAACCAGAAGGAGAAAGACGAGCGCGTCCGCTACCTGCTGCAGGTGGTGGGGCTCAGCCCGAACTGGGTCAATCGCTATCCACACGAATTCAGCGGCGGCCAGCGGCAGCGCATCGGCGTGGCCCGGGCGCTGGCACTCAACCCCAAGTTCATTGTGGCCGACGAGCCGACGTCGGCGCTGGACGTGTCAATTCAGGCGCAGGTGCTGAATCTGCTCAAGGATCTGCAGGGTGAGTTTGGTCTCACCTATCTCTTCATCTCGCACAATCTGGGGGCCATCCGCCACCTGAGCGATCGGATCGCGGTGATGTATTTGGGTCACATCTCGGAGCTTGGCGACGCCGACGATGTGTATGCCCATCCGCAGCACCCCTACACCATCGCGCTGCTCTCAGCGAGCCCCGAGCCCGATCCTGAGCTGGAGCGGACCCGCAAGCGGATCATTCTTACCGGCGATGTGCCCAGCCCGGTCAACCCGCCGTCGGGGTGTCCATTCAATCCGCGCTGCTGGAAAGCTCAGGCGATCTGCCGCGAGGTCTATCCGCCGCTGGAGCAGAAGCGCCCGGGGCATTACGCTTCATGCCATTTCCCTGGGCCATAACGGCAGAGTGGTCATGTCCGGCCACCGCTGCGCGGTGCTATCCGCGCGACAGGGTGTGTGCCGCGAGCCCGGCGCGCCCACAGGGGCCGGACATCCACTCGCCCGTGGCTCGCGAGCCACGGGCGCGCTGTCTCTTGGGAAGCTGATCCCTGGACGCGTGGCATGCTATCTGATAGAATACTGCCTTGAGAGGATGGATCGAGGTCCGGTCACGGCAATCGATCGAGCCGTGATCTCCCGATGTGTCGGTGGCGCGCCCCTCGTGGGGCCGCGCGGGCCGCGATTCCGTCCGGCCACCGCGTCGGTGGGCAGCGTCGCCCGCTGTCGCGGTTACCTCGATGAGGAGGTATGGCATTGAAACTTCGTGGTCTGCGGCAGGCGCGACAGCGTGTCGGCATGAGTCTTGGCCAACTGGCTGAGGCGACCGGTCTGCGCCGGGAGACGGTTACGCGGCTGGAACACTGTCAGGAAGAGCCCCAGCCCTACGCGTTGCATCGGCTGGAGATGGCCCTGGACTGCAGTGCCGCTGATTTGGCGCACGGTCCTGGTGGCTCTCTCGCGACCACCTCTGGCGGGCCCTACGTCGCGCACGTGGGTGCCAGGGAGCACGCGCATAGCGCCAGCCACTAAGCGGACCGCTTCGCTCGGTGGCCAATTTCGCCGGCCGATCGCCCCCGGGTTCGGGGATGGTCGGCCGTGTTTTGTGTTGGTAGATCCGGCTTCAGCGTGGCCAGGGCGGTCGGAACGACACTGGCGTTTCCTGTCCGAAGGCCGCCCGGCCCGGATCGGCGTCGTTCTGGCCCGTCGCGGCCGCGTTGCTGGACCGCTCGGGCACGATCGGGATGGATGCGTTGGTGTTGGGCGAGTT
>JANWHL010000130.1 GCA_025450405.1 Ktedonobacterales bacterium | reverse complement strand
CCGCCACCGCCGCGGCGCTGCTGGCAAAGTGGGATGATCAGATGACACGCTCGAGCGGGGCCGCCGCGCTCTACGAAGTGGCCGTGGGCACGCTGGCCCGCGAGATCGTCGAGCCCGTACTCACCAATAAACTCTACGGGACCTACCGCGCCAACATCTCGGGCAGCACCATGTTTCTGGCCCTGATTAATCTGGCTAGCAATCCCGTGGCGCCGTTCTTCTCCGCGACGGCCTCGACCGCGCCAGCGTCGACAGCCGCGCGCGACGCCGCCTTCGCGCGTGCCCTCGCCGACGCCATGCGCACCCTGCGCGCGAGCCAGGGAAGCGATCCCGCCCACTGGAGTTGGGGCGCCCTCCACCAGGCTCACTTTGCCCATCCGCTGGCGTCCACCTTTCCCGTCAGCCTGATCTTCGACATCGCCCCAGTGGCCCGCCCTGGCGACAGCGCCACGGTGAGCGTCGGTGGCGACGGCGGCTTCGATGCCGACCCCGCCAGCTATGCCCAGCGTTCGATCTCCTCCATGCGCGAGATTATCGACCTCGCCAATTTCGATAACTCGCTCTGGGTGATCCCCGCCGGCCAGTCCGGCCAGCCCTTCTCCGCGCACTATTCCGACCTATTGCCGCTCTGGGACCAGAACCACTATGAGCGCATGCCATTCACCGCCGGCGCGCTCGACACCACCCTGCGAGACATCCTGACGCTCAAACCAGGGTAAGGTCTCGCTGGTGATTCACCGCGGTGTCCGGCGGACACGGAATCCAGTGGCCGCCAGCCGCACCGCCGGAACAAACCTTGCGTTCCTCCATGTCCTCGGCGCTCTCAGCGTCCTCCGCGTCCTCTCCGCGTCCCTTTCTGCGTCCTCCGCGCTCTCGGCGGCTAAGTCCTCCGTTCTCTCTCCGTCCCTCCGTGTCCCCCTCCGTTTCCTCATTGTGAGTTCCTCCTGAGTCCCTCCGGAGTCGTATATGGCCCATGATCCCCTGCGCTGGGGAGTGCTTGGCACCGGCAAGATCGGGCGCAATGCCATGATCCCGGCCATGCTCGCGGCGGACAACGCGCGCCTGGTGGCCGTCGCCAGCCGCGATCTGGCGCGGGCCGAGGCGGCGCTGGCCCCGGTGGCCGACCGGGCGCCGGGCGCGCGCGCGCTTGCCGGGTACGCGGCCCTGCTTGCGGACCCTGAGGTCGAGGCCGTCTACATCACCTTGCCCAATAGCCAGCATGTCGAGTGGAGCACTCGCGCCGCCCAGGCCGGCAAACACGTGCTGTGCGAAAAGCCGCTCGCGCTGACCGCCGACGACGCACGGCGGGTGGTGGACGCGTGCCGGACATCCAATGTGCTCCTGCTCGAAGGGTTCATGTACCGGTTCCATCCCCAGACGGCCTGGACGCTCGAGCAGGTCGCGGCGGGGCGCATTGGACCCGTGGTGACCGTGCGCGGCTCCTTCGCCTTCGATATCCGCGGCCGACCACACGATATCCGGCTCCAGGGTGCGCTGGGCGGCGGTTCACTGCTGGACGTGGGCAGCTATCCCCTGACCTATTGCCTGGCGGTGTTCGCTGAGTCGCCGCGCGCCGTGGCAGCGCGCGCGCAGGTGCCACCAGGCGCGGAGGTGGAGCACGCGGTAGCCGCGGCGCTGGACTTTGGCGCTGGGCGCCTCGGTGTGATCGATTGCGGCTTCCGCGGGCCACGGCATCAGCGCGTGGAAATCGTTGGCGAGGATGGGCGGATCGTCGTCGAGGCGCCGTTCACGCCGGGCACGACCGACACGGTCGTACGCGTGGTCCGGGGCGACGAGACGCTGGAGAAACGCTTCGCTGGCGTGGACCAGTACCGCCTCCAGCTGGAACACTTCGGGCACGCGGCGCGCTCCAGGTCGCCGCTGGCCATACCGCCGGAGGACGCGGTGGCGAACGCGGCGGCCATCGAGGCCATCTATCGCGCGGCGGGCTACACCTGGCCGCCCGTCGCTCACGCGCGAAGCGACCATCCATGATGCGCGGCACGTGGCCCACTGGCGCCACCGACAACGCTCAGGCAAAGTCATGGCGCGTGCTGGCCGCTGGTGGCCGGTGCTGGCGTCTACCCGAAGTGTGCGCGATGTGACACACTCATACATGCGGCGGGGCTCGCACCCGATGGCGGGCGCGTGATCCGGCGCTCGCGGCCAGACCATGGTCGGCGACCGCACCACATCACGCGAAAGGAGCCCACGGGCATGGCGGGACAAATGGTCGAATTCGCCAGCAACGGCGGCACTGATCAGGGCTACCTGGCTACTCCGGCGGGAGGGTCTGGGCCGGGCGTGCTGGTGATTCAGGAGTACTGGGGGCTCGTGCCGCACATCAAGGACGTGTGCGACCGCTTTGCCGCGGCGGGGTTTGTCGCCCTCGCGCCGGACCTCTTCCACGGCGCCGAGACCCGCGAGCCTGACGAAGCGGGCAAGCTGATGATGGCGCTGAACATCGCTCAGGCAGCCAGGGATCTGCGTGGCGCCGCCGTCTATCTCAAGAGCCTCCCCGCTGTCCCCAGCCAGCGGCTCGGCATCGTGGGCTTCTGCATGGGCGGCCAGCTCGCTCTCTACGCCGCGTCGGTCGCGCCTGAAATCGGTCCGGTGGCTGACTTCTATGGCGGACATCCCAACGTGAGCGTGGACCTCACCCATGTGACCGGGCCGGTGCTGGGCAACTTTGGCGGCCAGGACGACTTTATGACGCCCGAAGCCGTGCGCCAGCTCGATGCCGATCTAACCGCCCACGGCATTCCACACGACTTCAAAACCTATCCCGATGCCGGCCACGCCTTCTTCAACGATGCGCGCGCCAACGAGCCCGAGCCGCCCTATCGAGCGGGCGACGCGCGCGACGCCTGGGACCGGACGATCGCGTTCTTCCGCCAGCATGTGCGCTAGCACGTGCGGTTTACACGCGCATGGCGGCCAAATCGTGCGACCGCACAGCATGTCGATGCCGATTCCGGACGTGGGTGGAATCCGCGACGACTGACCACGTTTTGGTATGGCGGGTGGCGCGCCGCGCTCAGGTCACGGCGCGCCGGGTTCGCGTCAGATCTGTCCTGAGCGGTCGCGATAATCCTTCTGGCCGCGCGAGTGGCGCTGCGATGAGAAGTAGGCTTCCTTGGCCTCCAGGGCATGGAGACGACGATGTTCGACCCGCACCGCCAGGTCGCGGAGCTCGGCGACCGCCGCGATCAGGTCGGGGTCGTTGTTCGCGTACTCCTCGATGCGCCGGGCCACCTCGACAAGCACCGCGCTGGCACGATCGTCCTCGCCCTTGGCGCGCAGGTCCAGGGCGACGAGCCTCGCGCGGTCGGCATGGGCCAGGCCCACCCAATGCATCACCGCCGGATCGCGGCGCTCCTCGTCACATTGCGCGTGCGACCCGGACGTGAAGCGCACGTCGCTCCAGTCACCGGCATGCTCGCCCGCCGCGTCGGACCACACCACGCGGGCGCGGACCGTGTAGGTGTAGGCCCGATCGACCTCGGGAAACCCAAACCGGACGACGACTTCCCGCTCGCCGCCACTCAACAGGTCGCCGATCGCCAGCGACCAGCGCGCGGGATAGCCATCGCGCCCGTCGCGCGCGGACTGGCGCGCGCTGGCGGAATGGTCTTCGCTGGTGGCATAGGCGCTGACGACATCGCATGTCATGCCGGCTCCGGCCCCGATCTCCAGCCGGACACGCAGCGCGGCCACATTGAGCAGATCGCCGAGCTCGCCGGCGAGCGCCGTTTCAATTTCGTCCGGAGTGCGCAGATGATGAAATTGGCCGCCGCCAGCGACTGCCAGCGGGCCGAGCAAGAGCTCATCGTAGTTCGCGCCGAACCCGAGGGTGCTGGTGCTGACTCCCGCGTTGGCGCGGATTCCCGCGGCCTCGCTGGCGATACGTTCGGGATCGGTCTGGCCGACGTTGGCCTGACCGTCGGTGAGCAGGAAACAGCGCGTCACCTGGTGCGCGTCGGGATCGCCCGCACCTGCCGCGAGTGCCTGGCATCCGGTGAGCCAACCTTCGTGCAGCGCCGTGCTCCCGCGCGCCTCGACGCCAGTGAGCGACGCGCGCAGACGCGCCTTGACCGTGGGCGTGACCGCGGCCAAAGGCGTGATGGTGTCAATCTGGTCGTCAAACACCACCAGCGCCACGCGGTCGGCCGGTGTGAGTTGGTCCACGACGGCCAGCGCGCTACGCTTGGCCGTCTGGAGTGGCTCGCCGTGCATCGAGCCGCTGCGATCGAGCACCAGCGCGACGACCAACGGCGGGCGTTCGACGGTGCTGGGGGCCGCGCCAGCGGCGAGGGTGAAGACGACATGGCGATGGCCGCCGGTCGGGCGGACCAGGCGCCGCTCCGGGCGCGCCTCCAGGCTGATACCGACGCCCTCGCTGGGTGGCTCGGCGTGCGGCGTGGTGGGGTGATCGGTGCTCACGGCGATGGCCTACTTTCCTGATGACTGAAGGATTCGGACGGTGAGGTGCCACGGATCACTAGTATCGCACAGCGCCAGTGTCACTGTCAATATTAATCGCGACTTGGCGCGCCGCGTTGCCCTCCACGGTATCGGTACGCCCGCGATCCGCATGCTCGGCGCGACCACAGTGGCCCGTATGAGCGATACGTCGCTGGCTGGTCGGGGCGGAAGTCACCGCCAAATTGGCCATGGCCACAGTGCGGGCGCGCCGCGGGGCGGTCCAGCGCGCCGTCGTGGCGCGCACATGCCCATGAGGTCAGGCGGGACGTTGCGTGGCCGCGACCAAGCGCGCGCCAGTGATGGCGAGCAGATCCGCCACGCGCAGGTGGATATTCACCCCGCGCTGCCCGCCATTGATGTAGAGGTATTCAAGGTCGGCCGCGCGGGCGTCCACATAGACCTCGAAGGGGCGGCCCAGCAGCGCCAGCGGCGAGATTCCACCCACGAGCAGGCCGGTCAATCGCTCGGCCTCGCGTTGGGGTGCCATCTGGACGGACTTCACGCCGAGCGCGTGCGACAGCAGGCGGAGGTCCACCTCGCTGTCGCCAGGCACCACTACCAGCAGGTGCCGCGCGTCGCCGGTGACGAGAACCAGCGTCTTGTAGACCTCGCTCGCGGGCACCCCCAGCAGTCCGGCCACCTCGTTGGCCGAGTGGATTGTGCTGGCATAGGTGAAGGTGTCGTACGGAACCTTGTGGGCGTCGAGGGCGCGCATGGCGTTGGTCTTGACGCGCCTATCATGTTTGCCGTGTTGGTCTTCGTGCCTGGCCATCGGCCGCCCCCTTCCCCTCACCCGGCAGTATACGACGCGACGCGCGCGGTGACCGGGAGAGCCGAGATAGCGGACCGCGCTCCGGGCGACCGTGCCACGCGGGACGCGGCGGCCCTAGGCGGGTGTGAGCCGGCGATAGCGCGCCTCGGCGAAGGAATAGATCCCATAGGCGAACAGGCCGAGTGCGACAATCCCCAAGAGCACGTGACCCAGGGGCTGCCGCGCCAGCGTCCGCAACGCGCCATCCAGGCCAATGGCCTCGCCGGGATTGTGCTGGACCGCCGCGGCGATGAGGAAGATGCCGATGATCGTGAACACCACGCCAAGCGCCGCGTATCCCGCGCGGCCGAGCCGTCGCACCCATCCGGCGATGGCTCCGTTCCCCGGCGACGCCAGATGCTTCTCAAAGCGCGCCGAATAGGCGGTGTAGAACAGGTAGGCGGCGACGCCGAGCACCACGAGTCCGGCGGCGATCACCAGTGCCACGCCCCAGCCATGGGCGAGCAGGCGCGCCGTCCAGCCCTGGGTCTGCGCGCTCGAGCTCGTCCCCCCGCCACCAGAGCCGGCGACCAGGCGCAGAGCGGTGATCGCCAGACCCGCGTAGGAGCAGCCCACCACCGCGTAGCCCACGCGGGCGGCAATGCCCTTCGCGCCGCTGCCCTCGCCTTCTGGGTCCAGCCACGCCTCCAAGAGACTCCAAAGGGCGAAGCCGAGCCACCCGACGGCGACGAGCACGAGCCAAAACTTGCCGAGCGGCTGGTCGTAGATCGCGCGGACGGCCCCGGTGCGGTCGGTGGTCCCGCCTCCGGTTCCGACGGCCGCCGCCACAGCGAAGCCGCCGACGATGAGATACACGATGCCCTTGGCCGCGTAGCCCGTCCGCGCCAACAGTTGCACCCACCGACTGCGCGACGCCTGCCGGCCGGTCTGTTCCACGCGGTTGGCCGCCGATTGCGCCCCTGCGTTCGCCATTGGTATTCCTCCCCTTGCGATCCATGCCGGCGCGCGACGACGTGCGCCAATGGCCCGCGCGGGCACGACCCCGCGTGCCGACAGGCGCGAGAAGACAGACACGCGATGAATCGAAAAGAGTACGCAAGTTGGATGCCCGGGCAGGCGCTAGCCTCCCCGCTCCTCGCCTCCCCGCTCCACCAGTCCATAGACGTCTTCGCGAACAGCGATTGTGCCGATCAGCTCCGCCAGCGCCCAGCTCAGGCACGGCGCGCCGCGTGGCTGGCCGGTATCCCGGTCGATCTGCTCGGTGACGCCGCCGTCAAGCGGGACGTGGTGGACGACGAAATTCAGGTAGCCGTCTCCAGCGGCAACGAGGGCGGGCAGCAGCCGCTCGCGCCAGACACCGAGCGCGAGCGGATGGTCGGTCGCGACCACCTCGGCGCCCGCGACCCGATTCAGAAAGGTCGACTGCCGAGGATCGGTGAGGAGCGCGCGGCCTGGTTGCGCCCGCTCGGTGGCGTCCAGCTCCTGGGCGAGTCGGTAATAGAATTGGGCGCCCCACAAGGTCGTGAGCGGCCATGGATTGCCCCCCGTCGATCCGACGCCGTCGTTAGCGTCCTCGGGGAAGCGACCCAGGCCGAAGCCTGTGTTGCCACCCGCGCGCCAGTCGCGGTTGGCGGCGTAGAGGCTCGCGAAGGCCTCCTCCAGGGCGCTCATCGTCGTGAGGATGGCCGGATGCGCCAGATTGGTCAGATCGCGGCCAATGGCCGGCGTGTCTGGGCGTGGTGGCGTCCACGCCGCGAGCAAGGCGCCCGGCACGATCATGTCGAGTCGGCTCGTGGCCTCGAACCAGGGGGAGACGGTCGCGCGGTGGGCGACCACGCACCCGCTCGATGGATCGACAAAGGACGCGAGGAGAGCCGCCAGGCGCGCCGCGGCGGTGTCGTAGCGCGCCGCGTGGTCGTGGTGTCCGAGGCGTTCGGCCACTCGGGCGCCCACTCCAAGTGCCCGCGCCTGCAGCGCCACGACGTTGAAGTGCCGACCGTAAATGAACTCCCAGGCGTCCACGCTCGCGCTCTCGGCGGTGGGCGTGGCCAGGAAATCCAGATAAACCTGGAGCCGCCCCCAGACGCCCACGGGCTCCGTCACGCGCGCGAGCGCCAGGGCGCTGAGCGCCGGACCGTCCAGCTGCGGATTGCCATACCCCTGAATCGGGTCGCCCGCGACGGTGTATCGGCTGGTGCCCAGGTGCCCATGGCCCTGGATGCGCTCGATGAAGGCGGCGTAACGCGTGATCGCCTCGGCCAGGTCGGCGGCCTCAAGGCCAGTCAGACCGCGCTGGTGCCACTCAATCAGCCAGCTCATGGCAGCCGCGGCGTCGCGTTGCCAGAAGAACCAGTAGTTCGGCTCACCGGAATGCTGCCCGCGCACCGGCGCCCCGACCACCGCGCCGCTCGGCAGCAGATTGCGCCGCAAATGTCCATAGGCCCGTCGTGCCAGGTCGCGCAGTCCGTCGCGGTCAGGCAGCGGTTGAGAAGGCGCGGCGGAGGGTGCCCCTGGCCGTGCCGCCGACCGGGCGACACCCGTGAGGATGCCGCGGTCGAAGGCGGCCTCCGCTGGCGGGCTCGCGCCCGTCGACGCGGCTCGGAACGCCTGGCCCGCGCGCTCCTGGGCCAGCGCGGTGCCATACAGGGCGAGCACCTTATCGGTCGCCTCAGGACCGGCGAGACGGGTGAGCTTGGTGTTAGTGGGCGGGTCGCCAGAGCCGACGTAGAAGGCCAGGCAGCCCGGCGGGGCGTCCGCGCTGGAATCGGCGAGGAGTGCCAGGCACTCTCCCGCTGTCGTCCCGTCTTGGTCGATGAGGTTCCGCACGCTTTCCGGGCGCTCGGACTTGACGCTGATGTGCCGCTCGCCGTCGGCCCCAGCGGCGCCAGATGCGGTGATCCGCCGCCGTCGATCGTCGCTCAGCGGGCCGCGGATAACGATGTGGGTGTGCTCGTGGGCAGCGAGCAAAACGAGCTTTCGCACAATCTGGCCAGCGTGGTCGTCACGTTGCCCATCCCAAATGGCATCAGTCTCCACGATGATGAGACTGATCGCACCCGAGAGGCGCATCGCCGCCACCCGCTCAGCCATCTGTCGGGCGGCGCGGTCCACATCGCCTGGCTCACTGGTTGCGTTCGGAGTATCGCTCCAGTGCATGACACGCTCCCACTGCGCGCGGCCCGGAACCCAGTGAGCGAGACCTCCCGCGCTGGAAGATCCTTTTGCCTGGGGGGCGGCGCGTGTGACACGAAGAACAACCGGCTGAACTACCTTCCGATGATCCCGCGGATGGCTTCCACCTTCGTCCGCGTGAGCACGTGCGGGTTGCGCCCGCATCGGGCGCGTCGCGCGGGACCCGCCGCCCACGGGGCGCGACAGCGGCACCGTGTTCTGGCGTGGCAAATGGTGTGCCTCGCCGCGCCCGGAGGCGGCTCGCCTGGCACTTCGGGCGCGGCACCTCGCGTGGCTGGTGGGCGATTGGGAAGCCGGGGACAGCGTATCACATCGCGAATTGACCGGCACGGCCGAGTGTGTGCTATCTACTTTGTCTGGTGAGCCATGGGTCGCCGGAAGTGGGGCATCGGGTGGGGCGTCGGGTGGGGCATCAGGAGGAAGTTGACGACGATGGCCATCATCGAAGTTCGCGAGCTCGTCAAGCGCTACGGCTCGCTGACCGCCGTCAACGGCGTCTCCTTCGAGGTCAATGAGGGCGAGATCTTCGGGATCGTCGGTCCCAACGGCGCTGGCAAAACCACCACGCTGGAGATCATCGAGACCCTGAAGCAGCCGACCTCGGGCCAGGTCGTCATCGACGGCTTCGACGCGCGGCGCGATCCCTGGCGCGTGAAGCGCCTCATTGGCGTCCAGCTCCAGGCCGCCGGTTTCTATCCGGGGCTGACGCTGCGCGAACTGCTCCAGCTCTTCGCCGGGCTCTACGATGTCAAGGTGGACCCCATGGCGATGCTGCGCAAGGTACAGCTCGAAGACAAAGCGCGCACCCGCTTCGAAAAGCTCTCCGGCGGCCAGAAGCAGCGCTTCTCCATCGCCTCAACCCTGGTCAATCGTCCGCGGGTCATCTTTCTGGATGAACCCTCGACCGGCCTGGATCCGCAAGCGCGCTTCAATCTCTGGGAGCTGGTGCGTGAGATCCGCTCGGAGGGCGTGACCGTCGTGTTGACAACACACTATATGGAGGAGGCCGAGCAGCTGAGCGACCGTGTGGCCATCATGGACGAGGGACGCATCGTCGCCAGCGGAACGCCCGGCGAGTTGATCGACCGGCTGCTCGCCAAGGGCTTTCAGAAACCTCAGGTCGTGCGCCCCGCCAGTCTTGAGGACGTTTTCCTGGATCTGACCGGCAAAGAACTGCGCGATGAGTAAGCCGCCCGTGAGCGGAAGGTGGTCATGGAGTCGGCCCCGCCGCTGACAATCGCCCGGAGAGATGGACTATCGCCATGAGCAAGATGACCCGCGTCGTCGATCCCGTGCCGCGGGTCGGGCGCACGACGCAAGCCCGTGCTCCCAGCCAGTGGGCGGCATTCGTGGCCATGACCCGCGCCTCCTTCGTCGCCCAGACCCGTAGCCTTGCCAATCTCTTCTTTGGCTTCCTCTTCCCACTGGTCTTCATCGCTGTCTTCGGCCTGCTGGGCAATGGCGGGACGAACATCAAGCTGGGCGTGTCCGATGGGTCGGATCAGCAATCGCCGATCTATCTCGCGCTCACTCACATCAGCGCGGTCCAGCTCTCGCACGGGTCAGCATCCAGCCTCGAAGCGGACCTCCGCTCGGGCAAGCTCGACGGGGTGTTGAGCATCACCGCTGTACCGATTCCGGCGGGCCAGGGTCCCGGACAGACGGTCCCGTCCCAGGGGTCACCCACGGTAGCGCCTGGCGCGGGGGGCCAGCCCGGCACGGGCGGATTCCCGGGCGCCGCCGGGACAGGCTATGCCGTCACCCTGACCACGACCAGCGCCTCACCGCAGAACGCCGCGGCCGCCCAGGCCTTCGTCCAGGGCGTGGTCGATCAGGTCAACGTGCGGGCGGCGGGCATCACCACGCCGGCCGTAACCCTGGCGACCAAAGACATCGCCGGGCGCAAATATACCTACATCGATTTCGTGCTGCCTGGCCAGCTCGGCTTCTCGCTGCTCTCGATCGCCATCTTTGGCACCGCCTTCGGGTTCGTAGTGCTCAAGCGTACACTGGTCTTCAAGCGCATCTTCGCGACACCGACGCGCCCGACGACGATTGTGCTGGCGCAGGGCGCCTCGCGGCTGATCATCGCGTTCGCTCAGGTCATCGTGCTGCTGGTGGCGGGCGTCTACTTCTTCAACTTCTACCTCGCCCACGGCGCGGAGACCTTCGCCGAGATGCTGCTGGTCTCGCTCTTCGGGCTGGTCGCCTTCCTCGGCTTCGGGCTCATCGTGGCGGGGAACTTCCGCGACGAGAACGCGATGGGTCCGGTGGTCAACCTGATCACCCTGCCGCAGTTTCTGCTCGGCGGCAGCTTCTTCCCCACCGACAGCTTTCCCAAGTGGCTCCAGCCGGTCGCCAACAACCTGCCGCTCTCGTACCTCAATGATGCCCTGCGCAAGATTGCCTCGGACGGCGCCTCGCTCTACGACGTCCGCTGGCAGCTGCTGGGTATCCTGGCGTGGGGCGTGGTGACCTATCTTGTCGCCATTCGCACGTTCAAGTGGGAGTGATGCCTACCAGCCCACGGCGGCGCTCTCAGCGCGGGGATCCGCGCCGCCGTGGAGCACGCCCGCCGCCTGGTCGATGACGATACCTTGCGCGTAGCCCATCAGTGACTCCCACGGCCCCACCAGCTCCACGACGTGGCCACGCGCCTGGAGTTCGGCGATGGTCTGAGCCGGAAATCGCCCTTCCATCCGGAGGGTGGCCGGTTCGCCCGGGGCCGACGCTCCATCAACCCACCGCGGCAGCTCGATCGCCGCTTGGATATTGGCACCGTAGCGCGCCAGCGCGGTGTAGAGCTGAAGGTGGGTCTGGGGTTGGCCGTCGCCCCCCATCGCGCCAAACACCACGGCGGGCCGGCCGGCGCGCATGGCGAGCGAGGGGATCAGCGTGTGAAGTGTGCGCTTGCCGGGTGCGAGCACGTTGGCGACGCTGGGGTCCAGCGAGAAGTAGGCGCCGCGGTTCTGTAGCGCGATCCCGGTATCGTCCACCACGTAGCCGCTGCCAAAGCCGCTATAATTGCTCTGGATGAGCGAGACCGCATTGCCCTCGCCATCGACGGCGCAGAGGTAGACCGTGTCGCCGGCAAAGCCGCCGGGGGCCGGATTCGCGGCGGCGCGGGCGGGGTCGATCAGGTCTCGGCGCGCGGCCAGGTACGCGGGCGCGATGAGCGCGCGCGGGTCCACGCGCATGGCGGCGACATCGGTGAGATAGGCTGCCCGGTCGGCGAACGCGAGCTTCTTTGCTTCCACCTGGGCATGGACCGTCGCGGCGTCGAGGGGCGTGGCCCCCAGCTCCAATCCGTCGACCATGCCCAGCATCTGGAGCGCCGTAACGCCCTGCGTGTTGGGCGGCAGCTCGTAGATGTCGAGGTCCGCGAAACGCACGGCGAGCGGCTCGACCCAATCGCTCGTGTGCGCCGCCAGGTCCGCCGCGGTGATGAGGCCGCCCTCGCGCGCCATGAACGCGGCGATGCGCTCGGCGAGCGGGCCGTGGTAAAAGGCTTCGGGACCGCCGGCAGCGATCTGGCGGAAGGTGCGCGCGAGGTCGGGGGCGAAGGCCACACTGCCGGCGGCTGGTACGGCACCGCCGGGGACGAAGTGGTCGCGCCACGAACGATGGGTATGGGGCTGCGCGTTCATGCGGACGATCGCGTGGTGGAGGTTGGGTCCGACGGCGAAGCCGTCCTCGGCGTAGGCGATGGCGGGCGCGAGCGCCCGGGCCAGGCCGAGGCGCCCCAAGCGCTCGGCCAGCGCGCCCCACCCGCTGGCGCACCCCGGCACGGTGACACTGTGGATACCAAACTGGGGCATGGTTTGATGGCCGAGGGCGTGGTAGCGCTCGATGGTGGCCGCCTGAGGCGCGCGCCCACTGGCGTTCAGCCCGCGGAGGACATGGCCACGGGCATCGTAGACGATGGCGAACAGGTCGCCGCCCAGACCGCAGACGAAGGGATAGACCACCTGGAGCGTCGCGCTGGCGGCGATGGCGGCGTCCACGGCGTTGCCCCCGGCCTTGATGAGGTCCAGGCCAGCCTCGGCGGCGAGGTAGTGGGGCGCCGCGACGAGGCCGCGCCGCGCCAAGGTGACGGGCCGGTGCTGGGGGTACGACTCCACGATGTGCTCCTTCCGGGTGGGCGGCCGTTGCCCATGCCAGGCGGGCGCGCTGCCCCCTCCACGTCATCGTATGCCGTCATCGTATGCCGTCATCGTATGCCGCCGGTGGCCAACGCCGCCAATGTGAGCGACGCCACAACGTCATCGGCGGCATGCCTATGCTTGTGCATAATGACTAATAGATCGTGCGGAAAGTTTGGCCATTTCGCCCACTGGAGCCGATGGTCCTGGCTGAGATACCATATGTGTAGCACCAAGTTGTGCATATTGTGCACGTGTTCACGCGGGTCACCGGTGGCCCGGCCCGCTCAACTCGCCACGCGGCGTGGTGGGGCCGACGGGAAATGTGGTGGTCGCGCCCGTGAGGGCGACCGGTTCAAGAGTGGTGGGACAGAGCATGATGAAGCCAGCCGATGTGTTGCGCATGGCCCGCGAGCGGGGCGCGCGCATGGTGGACCTCAAGTTTACGGACGTGCCGGGCACCTGGCAGCATTTCAGCGTGCCGGCCAAGACGCTCTCCGAGGACTCGTTCTCAGAGGGGATCGGTTTCGATGGGTCAAGCATCCGCGGCTTCCAGGCCATCAACGAGAGCGACATGATCCTGCTGCCGGATCCAGCCACGGCGATCATGGACCCGTTCACCGCTGAGCCGACGCTGAGCCTGGTCTGCGACATCGCTCAGCCGGGCTCGCTCGAAACCTACTCCCGCGACCCGCGCTATGTCGCCCGGAAGGCGGAGGCTTACCTCAAGTCCACCGGCGTCGCCGATACGGCCTACTTCGGCCCCGAAGCGGAATTCTTCGTGTTCGACGAAGTCCGCTACAAGTCCACACAGAACGTCCAGATGGCGATCGTGGACAGCAACGAGGCGCATTGGAACTCTGGGCGCCGCGGCCACAACGGCACCGCGAACCTCGGCCACCGGATGCGGCCCAAGGAGGGCTACTTCCCCGTCGCGCCGAACGACACCCTGCAGGACCTGCGCACGGCGATGGTCTTGGCGATGGAAGAAGTTGGCATCGATGTCGAGGCCCAGCACCACGAGGTCGCCGCTGGCGGGCAGTGCGAAATCGACATGCGCTTCGACACCCTGGCGCGGATGGCCGACAAAGTCCTGCTCTATAAGTACATTGTTAAGAATGTCGCCTGGCGCCACGGCAAGTCCGCCACCTTCATGCCCAAGCCGATCTTCGGCGACAATGGCTCGGGCATGCATGTGCACATGAGCCTCTGGCGCGGCGAGAAGCCGCTCTTCGCCGATGAGGAAGGCTACGCGGGCCTCTCGGAGACGGCGCGGATGTTCATCGGTGGCCTGCTGACCCACGCTCCGGCCGTCCTGGCGCTGGCGGCGTCCACCACCAACAGCTACCGCCGGCTGGTGCCTGGCTACGAGGCGCCGGTCAACTTGGTGTACTCCAAGCGCAATCGCTCGGCGGCCGTCCGCATTCCGATGTACTCGGAGAATCCTAAGGCCAAGCGTGTCGAGTTCCGGCCCCCGGACCCGACCTGCAATCCCTACCTGACCTTCTCGGCGTTGCTGATGGCGGGCCTGGATGGCATCAAGAACGGGATCATTCCCGAAGAGCACGGCTACGGGCCGCTCGACCGCAATATCTATGAGATGGACGCGTGCGAGAAGCGCGAGATCCGCTCGGTGCCGGGTTCACTGGATGAGGCGCTCGATGCCCTCGAGGCCGATAACGACTTCCTCACGGTCGGCGACGTGTTTACCTGCGACCTGATTGAGAAGTACGTCGAGCTGAAGCGCGAGCAGGCGGCCGAGGTCCGGCTGCGCCCATCGCCGCTGGAGTTCGCGATGTACTACGACGCCTGATTACTGCGCCATCCGACCAGTGTTCGCGCGGCCGCATCTTTCGGGGTGCGGCCGCGCTACGTTTGCGAAATGGGGCCAAGCTATAATGCGCATGGAGCTACGCGTGGCTGCGGGAGAAGTGGATGCTACTCTAGAAGCGCGAGGCGCGAGCCGATAGGGGCGCGAGCGCGTAACGAGCAAGCCACGAGCGCGCCGCCCGCATCACTTCCCGGCGCGGGGGTCGACCTCGGGGGCGATGGGGGTGGCATAGCGGTCGGCATAGACGGCGACGAACGGGATGCGGAACCGACGGCCACTCAATGCCGCGAGTAGTGGGGTGATCCACGCGCCGATGACCGTGAGGAAAACGAGCAGACTCACGCCGATCGCGAGGGACTGGTAGGCGCGTACATGCGTGGCCAGGAAAGCGTCCGTGAGCAGCGACGAGACGACATACCCCAGGACACTCACAATGGTCAGGACGCCCGTGTAGACGATGGCCTGGAAGGCGTGGAACCGGACAAACCGGCTCTGGCGCTCGCCAAAGTAGACGACGAGCCCGGAGAGCCACCAGGCCGAGTAGCTGAGGGCAGCGGCCTGTGGGGCGGTAAGCCCCAGCGAGCTGGTTTCCACAGCGGGCGTCCGCGCCTCTGCGGCGGCCGCGTACGAATCGGGCCAGATCTCCGGGGCGGCGGCCAGGTGTGGGGGACGTGGCACACCAGGGGGCGGGCCGCCAGGCGCGTAGGCACCGCGCAACGGACCGAGTGGCTTGGCCGGGGATGGCGGCGCGAGCACGGGAGCACCGGTGCCGCGTGCGGAATTGGCAGCGGTGAGGTTGGGCGCTGCCGGCGCGCCGGGCGCGGGATCGGATGCCACGGACGTCCCAATGCCGCGACCGTCCGGCCTTGCGGGGTCCGAAACGGGCCACTGCGGGTCCCAGACCATCGTCGCTGCCTCCCACTTCGCGCGAGTGGCTCGCGCGGGTCAACGTCCTCCATTCCAGAATACTCTTGAGTGCGCGGTCTGTCCAGTCACCCATCTGGATGGAGAACGATAGCAACCGCCAAGTGGGCTGGCCCGCCTTGGCCAGCCCAGGTGTGACGAAGCGCCAGACAAGACTGAGCGCGAGGCTCCGTCATGAACTCAAACCGGCCGCGATCGCGGAACGCCGCCGAGCGTCCCCATGCTGGCAAGGAAGCGACCATGCCGCTGCGCTAGAGAATGTACTTACTCAGGTCCTCATCCTTGAGCAGCGGCTCCAGACGCCCACGCACGAAGCCCGCGTCCACCGTCACTGTCTGGTCTTTGAACTCGGGGGCGTCAAACGAGACTTCCTCGAGCACCTTCTCTACGACAGTATGCAGGCGCCGAGCGCCAATGTTCTCGACGCGCTCATTCATCTGGAACGCCGCGGTGGCGAGCTCCTCTAGGCCGTCCGGAGTGAATTCCAGGCGCACACCCTCCACACCGAGGAGCGCTTGATACTGGCGGGTCAGGGCATTCTCCGGCTGGGTCAGGATGCGCGTGAAGTCGTCGCGTGAGAGCCCGGCGAGCTCGACACGCAGCGGCAGTCGGCCCTGCAGCTCGGGGATGAGGTCGGAGGGCTTCCCGTTGTGGAATGCTCCCGCGCAGATCCACAGGACATGGTCCGTCTTGACCGGGCCAAACCGGGTCATGACCGTCGAACCTTCGACAAGCGGCAGGAGGTCGCGCTGAACGCCCTCGCCGGAGACATCGGGTCCAACATCCACCTTACTCCCGATGACTTTGTCGAGCTCATCCAGGAAGATGATGCCGCTCTGCTCGACGCGTTGCGTCGACTGTTCGACCACCTGGTCGATGTCGATGAGTTTATTGGCCTCCTCCTGGGTCAGCAGCCGCCGCGCCTCCTTGACCGAGACGCGGCGCGAGCGGCGACGGCCCGAGGGGATGGTCGAGAGGAAGTCCTGGAAGCTGTCCCCGAGGTCATCTGGCGTGACCCCCGAAACGAACTCGAAGACAGACGAGATGTTCTCCTCGGGTTCCAGCTCGATCTCGATGATCTGCTCCTCGAGCTCATGGCGCGCCATACGCTCGGCCACCTGCTTGCGCTTTTGCGCCGGATTGGCCGCGCGGCGCCGGCGAGCCGGACCCGCGCTGGCCTGGACGCCGCTGGCTTGCGGAGCGGATCCGTTGGCCGTAGAGGCGCTGACGGCGGCCAGTGATCGGGCGCTCGCCGCCTCGCGATCGAGGCGGCGCGGCGCGCTGGTGTCTTCGCTTGCGTGGTTGGCGATGATGTCGATGATGCGATCTTCGGCCATACGCGCCGCCTGGTCTCGGACCTCGCCCACCCGTTCGTCGTGGACCATGCCGACGGCCGCATCCATGAGGTCGCGGACAATGGAGTCCACGTCCCGCCCGACGTAGCCAACCTGGGTGAACTTGGTGGCCTCGACCTTGAGGAAGGGCGCGTCGGCGATCTTTGCCAGGCGCCGGGCGATCTCCGTCTTGCCCACGCCGGTCGGGCCAATCATCAAGATGTTCTTCGGGGTGATCTCGTCCTGGGTCTCGCGCGGCAGCGCGAGCCGACGGAAGCGGTTGCGCAGGGCAATGGCAACCACCCGTTTCGCGTCGCGCTGTCCAACGATGTAGCGGTCCAGCTCCCTGACGATCTGCTGGGGCGTCAGGTCCTTCATAGCAATCTGCTCCTCGCGAGTGGTGTCGCTCTAAAGTATACACCCGAAAGGGGCTATGACTCCACCGCACTGATGGGCTGATTCGCCTTCGCCGAGGCTTTGTCGCGGCCGCGTGGGCCAGCGGCGGATGGCTCGGCGGATGGCTCGGGGACCGTGGCCGTGTCGGAGGCGTGCGAGGTGTCATCCAGACTGTACAGGATAATCTGGTCGTTCGTGTAGATGCACATACCGGCGGCGATTTCCATCGCCGCGCGCGCGATCGTGGCGGCGGAGAGATCGGTGTGGCGGGCCAGCGCGCGGGCGGCGGCCTGGGCGTAGGTGCCGCCCGAGCCAATCGCGGCGATCCCGTCGTCAGGTTCGATCACATCACCGTCGCCGGTCAGCACCAGCAATTGGTCGCGGTCAGCCACGAGCAATAGCGCTTCCAGCCGGCGCAGAAACCGGTCGGTCCGCCATTCCTTGGTCAATTCGACAGCGGCGCGGCGCAGGTTCCCCTGGTAGCGTTCCAGCATGGCTTCAAATTTGTCGAAAAGGGTCAGCGCGTCGGCTGTGGATCCCGCGAAGCCCGCGAGCACACGGCCGTCAGCGAGCCGGCGGATCTTGCGTGCGCCATGCTTCATGACAACATCGCCCACGGTGACCTGGCCGTCCCCGGCCATGGCGACGCCGCCGCCCTGGCGAACCGCCAGGATGGTCGTGGCCCGGATCGG
>JANWHL010000129.1 GCA_025450405.1 Ktedonobacterales bacterium | reverse complement strand
TGCGTGTGCTCGCGGTGCAAAGCCGATGACGACGTGGGTCTGGTCGCTATGAATGCAAACGGCTGGTCTTCTGATCCACCTGTTGCCGGTACAAGTCGGGCAGTGAAACCTGTTGCCGCCGCGCCGCGAGGCGGAACGGCGGCCACACGGCGGTCACGCGCTATCCCTGCGCCGTCGCCTCATAGGTGGCCAGCGTGGGCGCGGCGGCGAAGAACGCGCTGATCTTGGCGACTTGCTCGCGATAGGTGCCGCTCGTATCGTAGGCCCGTCCATCAGCTTCAGTATTCCAGAAGGTGATGGACAGGGCCTTGCCACTGGCCGGATCAATCAGGAGGAAGACCCCGCGATTGCCGTTGGCGGCCTTCACGGCGGGCAGAATGCTCTCATTGTAGGTGCGCGTGGTTTCATCGACCTTGTCGGACTGGACCGTTCCCGTAGTAACCCGTGCGTACACTTGTGTGCTCCTTTGTCCCCTGCCAGACAGCGGAGTCCACCAGCGCCATCGCACCTGGCGCGTCAGTATACCTCGCCCGTGAGACCGCACGCATCTCTCTGTTGAGGCATGTGGCTCCGCTGCTTTTCTCAGGGCACGGCGTCCGGAAAGACATCTCCCCAGCCCCGCATCCCGTCGGGACGGGGAGCCACGTTGCGGCAGGCGGGCGGCAGGCGGGCGTCGCGCCAATGCGGCTCTGCCGGTGTGGTATAATGGACGGCGTGGAATGGTGGGGCGTGGCCAAGTGGTAAGGCAGTGGACTTTGGATCCACGATCCCAGGTTCGAATCCTGGCGCCCCAGCCCGCGGCTTCATGCGCGTAACCGGTGCGCCAGCGGGCACGTAGCTATTGATGTCGCTTGCGGGCGGCAGGCGACTGGCGCCGTCGCCGATGGTGCGCCGGCCGGACATGATCTTCGGCCCCGTGGAAGGTGAGTCGTTTCCCGCCATGTCTCAGGTCGCCGTGGTGCTCGCCGCCGGCCAGAGCACCCGCATGCGCTCCCGCCTCCCCAAGGTGGCCCATCCCCTGGCGGGCCGACCCCTCCTCGCGCATGTGCTCGCCGCCGCCGCCGCCGCCCTCACCGCCACCGAGGTGCCCGTGGCTGGCGCGACCCATGAGGAGGCCTCCCCAGACGGGGAGGACCACAGTAGCCTCCAAGCATCACGGCTGGTTGTCGTCCTTGGGCATGAGTCCGACCGTGTGCGCGCGGCCCTGGACACCGTCCTCGGCCTGCCCGGATACACCGTGGCGACCCAGCACCAGCGTCTGGGCACTGGTGACGCGGTGCGCGCGGCAAAGGCCCCGGCGCTGGCCGCTGGCGCCGAAGGCGCTGCCGACACGGTACTGGTCCTCTATGGCGACACACCGCTGTTGCGGGTGGAGACGTTGGCCGACCTGCTGGCGACTCACCGGCGCGAGCGCGCGACGCTCAGCTTCATCACCGGACTCGCCGACCGCCCGACCGACTATGGCCGAGTGCTGCGAGACGACTCTGGCCGGGTGCTGGGCGTCATCGAGGAGCGGCACTGTACGCCCCAACAGAAGCTCATCCCCGAGGTCAACTCGGGGATTTACTGCTTCTCCGCCGCCTGGCTCTGGTCGCGGCTGGATACGCTCGCCCCCCACCCAAACGGCGAATACTACCTGACGGACCTGGTGGACCTGGCGGCGGCGGAAGGGTGCGTACTGACTACGGTGACCGTGCCGCTCAGTGAGACGGTGGGCGTCAACACGCGGATCCAGCTCGCGGAGGCCGCGGGGATCATTCGGCGGCGCATTCTCGACGACCTGATGCTCTCCGGCGTGACGGTGGAGGATCCCGCCAGCACCTTCGTGGACGCGGGCGTGCGCGTGGGCCAGGACACGACGATCGCGCCGTTCACCATGTTGCTCGGCACGACCGTTATTGGGCGGGACAGCCAGATTGGTCCACACAGCGTGGTGCGCGACAGCCAGATTGGCGATGGGTGCCTGGTCATCGCGTCGTGGGTGGAGGAGTCGGTGATGGACGCGGGCTCGCGCGTCGGCCCGATGAGCCACCTGCGCCCCGGCGCGCACCTCGAAGCCGGCGCCTATGTGGGCAACTTTGGCGAGGTGAAGGGCGCGACCATCGGCGCGGAGGTGCAGATGCACCACTTCAGCTACATCGGCGACGCTACCATCGGCGCTCGGAGCAACATCGGCGCCGGCGTGGTAACCGTGAACTACGACGGAGCCGGCAAGCATCGCACCGAGGTGGGCGCCGACGCCTTCATTGGCAGCGATACGATGCTCCGCGCGCCACTCACCATTGGGGACGGCGCGGCCACGGGCGCGGGGTCGGTGGTGCTGCGGGACGTGCCGGCCGGCGTCACGGTCGCCGGAGTCCCGGCACGGCCATTGCCACCTTCCCCGGCATCTTCGACATCACGTAGTGTATCAGAACCCACCCCGGTAGACGGGGTGTCCGAACCCCCCGCCGCCCGCGCGGATGCCGCGCCGGGGGCGGCGGGGGCGCGGAAGGGGGTGGAGTCTGCCGTGGAGCAGGCCCACCCTCCGCAATCGGACGCCTGACTGGGCGCGGGTGTCCCCCGGCTGGTCAATGGTCGCGCGCTGAGGCGACGGCCGGCGGCGGCGGGGGGGAGGAGTCTTGATTGGATGGATAGCTCACCCTGGCCAGGTCCGCTGGCGGCCCTCGCGACGGCGAATCTCGCCGCGCCGAGCGTGCATGGATTCACGGCGACCGATTGGGCGCTGCTTATCGCCCTCATCGTCGTCCTGGTGATCGCGGGCCTGGCTTCCGCGTCGGAAACGGCGCTCACCTCGATCAACCGCATCCGGTTACACACCCTCGCCGAGGGGGGAAACCGGCGCGCGGTGCTGATCAGCCGGCTGGTCAAAGAGCCCAACACGTTTCTCGCGACGATCCTGATCGTCAACAGCGTGGCGCTGATCGTCGCTTCCACGATGGCCACGGTCATCGCCATCGATGTGTTGACCAGTTGGGGCGAAGTCATCTCGACGGTGCTCATCTCGCTCGTCGTGCTAATCTTCTGCGAAGTCACGCCCAAGACCGCGGCGGTGCAGGCGCCGGAGCGCTGGGCGCTCGCGCTGGCGCCGCTGGTGTACGGTGCGTCCGTCATCTTGCGCTGGCCGATCGCGGGCCTCACTGTGGTGACGAGCTTGCTGGTGCGCATCTTCGGTGGAGAGCCGCCGCACCGGGGTCCGTTTGTCACGGCGGAGGAGCTGCGCCGGCTGGCGGATGTGGCCGAGGAGGAGGGGGTCCTCGAAGAAGAAAAGAACGAGATGATTCACAATGTCTTCGAGCTTGGGGACACGACGGTGCGCGAGGTGATGGTTCCGCGTATCGACATGGTGACCGTTGAGGCCGACGACAGTGTGAACGAGGCGGTGGGGGTCTTCCTGCAGGGCGGGCTGTCGCGCATCCCCGTGTACAGCGAATCGATCGACAACATCCTTGGCGTGCTCTACGCCAAGGACCTGCTGCGCGTCCTGGCCCAGGATCAACATCCGGATTCGGTCCGTGGCCTGGTGCGCCCAGCCTACTTCATCCCCGAGACCAAACGCGCGGATGATCTGCTGCATGAGCTGCAGCTGCATCACGTGCACATGGCGATCGTGGTGGATGAGTATGGCGGCGTGGCGGGTGTGGTGACGATCGAGGATCTCGTCGAGGAGATCATTGGACCGATCCAGGACGAGTACGACCGCGAGGAGACCCTGTTCGAGCGGGTGAGCGAGAACGAATACATCGTGGACGCGAAGATCCCGATCGACGAGTTCAACGAGCTGTTAGACGCCAAGCTCCTGGATGAGGACTACGATACGCTTGGCGGCTTTGTGTATACACAGCTCGACAAGATCCCGTCAGTGGGCGATGTCGCCACCTTCGATGGCCTGACCTTCACCGTGCTTGGCACGCGCGGTCTGCGCGTCACCAAGGTGAAGGTGGTGCGCGGCCCGACCGGGCCCGACGCCGGAACCGCGGCGGGTGCTGGTTCGGCGGTGGGGGGGGGCGTCCCCGCGGCGCCCTATGCCGCTCGGCCTTCAACGGCACCTGACGCCCTGGTACCTGACACCGTCGATGGTGGGGATGTAGGCAATGAAGAGCCGGAGATGGCCAACCGGGCGGCCAACCCAACTGGGATCGACATGGCTGACATTGGTGAGGCCAAGACCAGCGCACGTGCCGAGCAAGGTGCGGCGCCGGTGGATGGCGGTCCGGTGTCGTCGGCGGGAGCGGGGAACGACGCGCGCGCCAAGGATGCGCCAGCCGCGCCACCCGCCGCGGCTTCCGCGCCGCCTTCGCCGCCTGGCCGGGGCGAGCCACCGTCCGCACGGGGTCCGATCACGCTGCCGCCAGCGACGAACGACGACCTGACCCTGCCGCGCGCCGCGGCGGACATGCGTCTGCCGCGGCTGCGCCATCCCGCCGGGCGCCACGTGTCGGGCCACCATGGACGAAATATGCAGCAGGGCCGCCACCACTAACGCATGGCGGCGGCGGACGGGGGACGGCGGCGTGCCAAGGCGGGGCGCGATTCGCGGCACGATCTGACATGCGCGGACACGTGCTGGAACACGATGAGCCTGGCGCGAGTTCGTGCGAGAACAGTGACCGTCTGTTGACATGTTATACAGGGATATGGCATACTCGGGGTGTCCCGATTGGAGGGGCGCGAGACTCACAAGGTCTCATTGATCGACCCTTCGGGGATATAGGGAAAGGAGACGGACCCCATGTTCCCCATGAAGAAGCCGATACGCCTCCTCGAAATGGTGTTTCAAATTGACTAGTTGCGCCCGCTTCAGCGGGCATCCAGATTCACTCACCGCCTGAGCCAAAACCCATCCACCGCGCATATCTCTGAGCTTACGCTCTTTCGAGGCGCGGCATGACGAAAACAGGTCGTGGGTTGCCGCTGGTAGCGTGAGTGAATCGCGGCACTCGGGGCGCGCTGGTAGGAGCAAACCGGACCGTATCCTTCGAGATGCGGGTGCCGTCAAACGGATGCAGGACAACGGGCATATGCTCTCGTGCTCGTGTTCAGCGTAAAGGGGCCGATCCCGTGATGGGATCGGCCTTTTGGTGTCTGTTGTGGGGTCCTCTCCCCCAACAACCCCTCCCCGTTGCGACGGGAGAGGGGAGCCAGGACCGCGACGCGCGGCGGCCAAGGGCGGTGCGGGATAGGGAGGGGAGCGCGGAGAGACGCACATTGAGGACACAGAGGACACGGAGGAGCGGAGAGAGGATGAAGGAACCGCAGAGGACGCCGAGGATCGCGGAGGAGACGGGGGCTTGGGGGTGAGGATCTGGGGCGAGTGACTAGCTGACGATCTCGCGGTTCAGTGAGAGCACAGCCATGAACGCCTCCTGCGGGATTTCGACGCTGCCCACGCGCTTCATGCGCTTCTTGCCCTCTTTCTGCTTCTCGAGCAGCTTGCGCTTGCGCGTCACGTCGCCGCCATAGCACTTGGCCAGCACGTTCTTGCGCAGCGCCTTCACGGTCTCGCGGGCCACCACCCGGCTGCCTATCGCCGCCTGGATCGGCACCTCGAAGAGTTGCCGAGGGATGAGCTCCTTCAGCCGGTCGGTCAGCAGCCGCCCCTGTTGATACGCCTTGTCGCGATCCGTGATCAGCGAGAGGGCGTCCACCGCCTGTCCGTTCACCAGCACGTCGAGCTTGACCAGATCGCCGGGCTCGTAGGCATGGAAGGTGTAGTCGAGCGAGGCGTAGCCCTGGGTCCGCGACTTGAGCTGGTCATAGAAGTCGACGATGAGATCGCCGAGGGGCATGCGATACGTCAGGTGGACGCGGTCCTCCTCGATGTACTTCATCTCGCGGAAGACGCCGCGGCGGTTGGTCACGAGGTCCATGATGGTGCCGATGTAGCGCGCGGGCGTGAAGATGGAGATGTCCATCAGCGGCTCGTCAATGGCCGCGATCTCCCCCGCGGGCGGCAGCTCGGCTGGATTGTGGACGTTCACCCTGGTGCCGTCGGTGCGCGTGACCCAGTATTCGACGCTGGGGGCGGTGGCCAGGATGTCGAGCTGATACTCGCGCTCCAGCCGCTCCTGGACGATCTCCATGTGCAGCAGGCCGAGGAAGCCGCAGCGGAAGCCAAAGCCCAGCGCCACCGAGCTCTCGGGCTCGTAGACCAGCGATGCGTCGTTCAGCCTCAGGCGATCCAGCGCGTCGCGCAGCAGCGGATAGTCGTCGCCCTCCACGGGATAGAGGCCGGCGAAGACCATGGGTTTGGCGGGGCGATAGCCGGGGAGCGGCTCATCGGCGGGCACCGCGGCCAGGGTGATGGTGTCGCCGACCTGGCAATCCTTGACGTTCTTGAACCCGGTAGCCACGTACCCCACTTCGCCGGCCCCTAGCGCACGCACGGGCACCAGCGCCGGCGTGAAGTAGCCGACCTCCAGCACGTCGGCGGTGCTGGCGGTGGCCATCATCTGGAGCTTGTCGGCGGTGCCGATGGCACCATCCAGCACGCGGACATAGGCGATTACGCCCTTGTAAGAGTCGTACTTCGAGTCGAAGACGAGCGCGCGGAGGGGCCGGTGTTCGTGGCCGTGCGGCGGCGGCACGCGGTGGACGATGGCCTCCAGGATGTCCTGGGTGCCTGTGCCCTCCTTGGCGGAGGCCAGCACGACTTCGTCGCGCGGAAGGCCGATGACGTCCTCGATCTCCAGGGCGACCTTGTCGGGCTCGGCGCTGGGCAGGTCGATCTTATTGATGACCGGGATGATGGTGAGGTCCGCCTCGACGGCCAGGTAGAGGTTGGCCAGGGTCTGCGCCTCGATGCCCTGGGTGGCGTCCACCACCAGGATTGCGCCTTCGCACGCCGCCAGGCTGCGTGACACCTCGTAGGTGAAGTCCACGTGGCCGGGGGTGTCGATGAGGTTTAGCTCGTATTCCTGGCCGTCGCGCGCGGTGTAGCGCATGCGTACGGCCTGCGCCTTGATGGTGATACCTTTCTCGCGCTCCAGGTCCATCTGGTCGAGGACTTGTTCGGCCATGTCGCGCTTCGAGATCGTACCGGTGAATTCGAGGAGGCGGTCGGCCAGGGTCGATTTGCCGTGGTCGATATGGGCGATGATGCAGAAGTTGCGGATACGGGTCTGATCCATAGGGGCGGCGCGCGGTCGGGGCGGCTCGTCCTGGCCATTCCCCGCCCGCGGTTCTCGCGGATCCTTTCGATGCTCGTCGCTCGTGCGCGCGGCCGTCGCGCTCGTCGCTCGCGCGGGGGGCCATCGGCCCGGGCGCACCGGCTCATTATAGCGCGTCCGCGGAGGTCTGTCGCGCGTGATAGCCGGTTGGCTATGCTCCGGTAATGCTCCGATTCGCTTGTGGCGCTGACGCGCGGATGTGCAAGGGGGCCGCGAGGGCGTATACTTGGAGTAATGGCTGCATGGATGGACGCCCCGCGAGTCTCAGCGGGGGTGCCCGTGATCGCCGCGGCGCGTGCGGGTGGGGGTCCGAGCGGAGAGAGAACTCCTATGCGCTCTGTCGAATTGTTTACGGGCGGGGGTGGGCTGGCGCTGGGACTGGAGCGCGCTGGCTTTCATCACGTGGCACTGGTCGAACACAACCACGATGCGTGCGAGACGTTGCGCGCCAACAGCGGTGGTCCCTGCGTGCGGCGGCGCTGGCCGGTCTACGAGACCGATGTGCGCGGATTCCCGTATGCGCGCTGGGCCGGGAAGATCGAGCTGCTGGCCGGCGGTCCTCCCTGCCAACCATTCTCCATTGCCGGCAAACACGTTGGCGACGGGGACGCGCGCAATCTGTTTCCCGAGCTCGTGCGCGCGGCGCACGCGCTCCGGCCGGAGGCTATCCTCGTCGAGAACGTATTTGGGCTGACACGCCCGGTGTTCAGACCCTACCTCGAATACGTCATCCTGCGGCTGCGTTATCCGGCGGTCGAGACGCGGGTGGGTGAGGGCTGGACCAACCACATGCGGCGGCTTGCCCTGCTGGAAGCGGAGCGAGCCCATGTTGACCTGGAGTATCGGGTGAGTGGGCCACGGGTGCTCCAACTCGCGGACTTTGGCGTGCCGCAGATCCGCAAGCGCTTGATCATGGTGGCGCTGCGGTCAGATCTGGCGCTGGAATGGACGTGGCCCGAGCCGACGTACTCTCGCGAGGCTCTCTATGCCGACCAATGGGTCACGGGACACTATTGGCGGCGACATGGGCTGACGGCGCCCGAGCCACCAGCGGGTATCGGCGCCATCGGGCGAGGTGTGGGAGGCCTCATCGCCCCGGACACCAAGCCCTGGCGCACAGTACGCGACGTGCTGGCGGGCCTGCCGGAGCCTATTGACGAAGCGGGGAGCCTCGGCGTGGATAACCATGTCGGTGTTCCGGGGGCGCGGAGGTACTATGGACACAGCGGCAGCGCGTATGACTGGCCGGCAAAGACACTCAAAGCGGGTGGGCACGGTGTCCCCGGTGGGGAGAACATGCTCCGGCGGGATGATGGGAGCGTGCGGTACTTCACCGTTCGTGAGAGCGCGCGGTTGCAGACCTTTCCTGACCGCTACGTGTTCCCCGGCAGCCGGAGCGAGGCCATGCGCCAGATTGGGAACGCGGTGCCAGTGGCGGTGGCCGAGCTCTTCGCGCGGCGCCTGCAAGCGCTGCTGGCGCCGGTCAAGCGCCGGCGCGCCGACCATGCCGATGCCTTGGGCGCGGCGGCGGTTCCACTCCCCGAGTTTGCCGGCGAGCCGGTCACGGTTTGACGTCCGCCGGCTGTTGGCAAATAACGCCGAGTGGGATACGCTGACATTGGGGGCGCGAACCTGGCGGGCACGGACCGAGGGCGCGGCGTCAGCGTGACACGGGAACCGGGGAGACGCGAGCATGCCTGAGAAGCGCGCGCCCGAGGTGACCTCGCGGATCATGTCGGCGGTGAAGAACAAGGATAGCGAGGCGGAGCTGAAGCTGCGCCGCGCGCTCTTCGCGCGCGGCCGGCGCTATCGCCTGCACGTACGCGAGCTTGTCGGCCGGCCAGACCTCGTGTTCACCAGCGCGCGCCTGGCCGTGTTCGTGGATGGCGACTTCTGGCATGGCAACGCCTGGCGGCTGCGCGGCATGGCGTCCTTCGAGGAGCAGTTCCATTTCCGCTCGCGGCCCGACTGGTGGGAGGCGAAGATCCGGCGCAATATGGCGCGGGATGGCGAGGTGGAGGCGGCGCTGGCGGCGTCCGGCTGGCGTGTGCTGCGACTCTGGGAGAGCGACGTGCTGCGCGATGTGGACGCGTGCGCCACACGGGTAGACGCGGCACTGAACGTGGAGGCGGCCCCGAGCACCAGGGCGGTGGCGGAGGCTCCGGAACAGTACGCGACCGCGCCTGTGGAGCAGCCGCGCGCGGGTGCGGCCCCCGAGTCTGGATAGTCCACGCGTGTGGACGTGATAGCCGAGAGCCGCGCAGTGGCGCGTGCGGGGCGATCCATTGGCGTCAACCGTATGGCTGCCTACCGGTCGCTGGTGGAAACGGGACGGCGCACAGCCGGGCTATCGCCACTGCGCGGGCTCAGCCGTAGTAATAGATGAGGCCGCCGACCTCGAGGTCCGCGAGGATCTGGATCACTTCGTCCACGGGCTTGGAGGCCAGGCGGGCGAGATCCAGCACTGAGTGGGTACCATCGGCCAGCAGCAGGATCGTCCGCTGACTGCGCGAGAGATTAAATGTGGCGACGATCTCGCGGAGGTCGCGGGCATCGGGCGCGCGGCGCGGGCGGCGCCCCAGCGGACCTGATCCCGACGCCTGGGCGGGCGCGATTGGCCCGGTCCTGGGTGCCGGCACGGGTCGCGGCGCTTGGCTCGGGACCATCGCACCGGCGGAGTTGCCTGGCGTCACGCGCGGGGAGCCGGCTGGCGGCGGACCCCATACCGATCCGTTTGACGCGGGATTGCGCCGTGTCGTGGGCCACGCTGGCCCGACGCCGGTTTGCGGGCCGGTGTCGCCAAACGCGGCGGCCAGGTTCGCGTCCGGGCGCTCGGCGGTGGGATCGAAGGCGAAGCGGCAAACGCCCCATTGGCTCAGCGCCGCCCATGCCTCGCGTCCCGCCGCCGACGAGGTCGCGGCGGCGCTAACGGCATAGGTCGCGGCGTAAATGGCGCGGCCCGAGACAAAGTAGATCTCGCCCTCTTCGTAGCTTGAACCCATACCGCGCTCGGCCGAGAGCAGGCCCGTGCGCCGGCCAAGCTCGACGACCTCGATTACATTGGACAGGCGATCGGTGGCAGTGTCTCGGGCCTTTGGCATCTCCGCTACCACTTCCTGTACCCCTACCCCGGCGTGGCGGCTACGATCGCCCCAGCCCCATGCTCCCCGCCCGGCGCACGGCCGCGCCGCCCATCCAGTCCATCCGGTCCAGCCAGTCCATCTAGTATAACACGGTACCAGCTTACGATCGCGCGGGGCCGGGACCTAGACG
>JANWHL010000128.1 GCA_025450405.1 Ktedonobacterales bacterium | reverse complement strand
CCCGGAGCCAGGACCTCTGGCCCGCGAAGGAGGACATCGCCGTCACCGACGACGCGTAGGCCCCAACGCCTCACCGATTCCGCGGCGCACATTGACCGCCGGCTGAGGGCGGACTACGGATTCACGAAGATCTCGTGTCCGCCGATACGGCGCCAGACGATGTGGCTTTCGCTGGGAATGATCGCCGAGCCGTACGGGAATGATCGCCGAGCCGTACTCGAACGTAGCGCGCCCGTTGGGCATCGCCCGCGTCACCTCGAAGATGCCGGGGTGGCCGCCCAACGGGCGCACGCGCGCACTGATTGACCTCCCCAAGCGAGCCGCCGCTGGTCCTGACAAGGAACTGGTGCGTCTATGCCCGACGACATCGTGCTCCACGGCGCGCCTCCACAACCTCAAGAAGACACCCTGCGCATCCCCAAGAACCAGCTCGTCGTCCTCACCGGACTCTCCGGCTCCGGCAAATCCACCCTCGCCTTCGAGACCCCGCATAAAGAAGGTCAGCGCCAGCTGCGCGACCTCGGCAACACCGTGCTGGTCATCGAGCGCACCCCCTGGCCCGGCGCCGCATCCCATCGCGCTTGCTCCCGCGCCAGACGGCGTTCTCCCGAAAATCGCCCAAGGGCCGCGTCGCCGCCCGACCTGCGTGCGCCGCGTCCGTCGCCCAGACGCGACGCGCGAAGCTCAGGATGACACGCGGAACTTCAATTCCGCATGCCCGCCAACCGATCTGCCCGCCCTTGGTCGCGGTGCTCGCCCAGACTCCTGCCCAGGAATGGCCGTCATGGCCACCCCAAATGCGTCAACTTAGGAGGGAGCGAGCGACGCGACACCAGGCGTCCTTTGCCACGACTGGCCACGCCAGGCCCACTCAGGGCATCTCCCTGCGTAGCTACCTGGCGCGCCCCCGCTCGAACAGCCGGCTCCCTCCGGGAAGGTCGCACGAACCCTTTGTTTACCTCGTTGGTGATAGGGGAAACGCCATCATGACAGGCCCCATATGTGCACGAGAACGTCCTGGTGCGAGAACGTCCTGGTGCGAGAACGTCCTGGTGCGCGGTAGCGCGTTACCTCTCACAGATGGTCATCCGTCCAGCGTGTATTGCCCGCCGCGTGTGGTATGCTGCCGAGAGCCGCGCGAATTCCCCTCGTCCGCCTGATCGTCGACAACGGCCTTCGTCGCCGTCAAGCTCCGTCGGGGCGTCCGATGGATGCCCGCATGCGCATTAATCCAAGCGGAAGCGGGCGGTTCTAGTTGTGCCGCCCGCAGGCCGCACCGCCGCGTGAGAGCCCGCTCACGCGCAACGCGCGCCGGCCTGGATTCCATCGGAAATAGGCCAATGGCAGAGTCTCGGCCAGTCCGCCGGCATTTTCACTCGTCTCGCTGGCGGCCCGCCGCCATGGCACTTACACGCGGAACTTCAATTCCACATCCTCGCCCCACCACCCCGCCCGCCCTCGGTTGCGACGCCCAACTGAGCCTCGCTGCTCGCGTTATCGCTCGCCGCCTGGCCGGTCTTAGCCTGATGTCAAATGGGGCGTCTGTCGTCGCCCGCGCTTCCCCTGAAAGTAATGCTCCCATGCCTCACCCGGACCGGATCGACACGCTCATCGTGGGCGCCGGCCAGGCCGGCCTCGCGACGAGCTACTGGCTGACCCAGTACGGCTATCCCCACCTCGTCCTCGAACAAGCGGCGATTCCAGGACACGTCTGGCGCGACGACCGGTGGGACAGCTTCACCCTCAACACCCCCAACTGGATGACCCGCCTACCGGGCGCTCCCTATCACGGCGACGCGCCGGACGCCTACCTGCCTCGCGACGAGATCGTGGCGCTGTTCGCCGACTACGCCGCGCGCTTCCATCTGCCCATTCACTTTGGCGCCCGCGGGCTCGCCGTCGAGCCCGCGGGCGACGGCGCGCGCTTTCGCGTCCAGACGGAGACGGCACAGTATGAGGCGGACAATGTCGTCGTCGCCAGCGGTCTGTATCAGCGCCCCCGCGTGCCGGACTACCACGCGAGCTTACCAGCCGCCATAACCCAGCTGACCACGAGCACATATCGGCACCCAGAAAGCCTCCCGCCAGGGGCGGTGCTGGTCGTCGGGTCCGCGCGGTCCGGGTGCCAGATCGCCGAAGAGCTATATCAGAGCGGGCGCCAGGTTTATCTGTGCGTGAGTCGCGCGGGGCGCCTGCCCCGGCGCTACCGGGGCCTGGACAGCCTCGCGTGGCGATACCTGATAGGCGGATTCGACCGGCTCGTCAGCCAGCTCAAAGACCCCGCCGAACGCTTCGCCGCCAATCCCCACATCTCCGGCCGCGACGGCGGCCACACGATCAATCTCCACCGCTTCGCGCGCGCCGGCGTGACACTGCTCGGCCGCCTGCGCGGGGCCAACGACGGACGGCTCGCGCTCGCGCCCGACCTGCGCGAAAACCTGGTGGCGGCGGACAACCTCGATGCCAGATTCCGCGAGAACATCGACCGTTTCGTCGAGCAAGCGGGAATCGACGTACCTCAGGAAGACTTGCCCAGCCTCACCGACGGCTTCGCGCAAATGGAGCGCACCGAGCTCGACCTCGCCGCCGCGGACATCCGCACCGTCATCTGGGCCATCGGCTACACCTACGACTTCAGTCTCATCAAGTTCCCGGTGTTCGACGCGACCGGCTATCCCGTTCAGTTGGCCGGCATCACGCACTGCCCCGGCCTCTACTTCGTCGGCCTGCCCTGGCTGCGCACCCACGGCTCCGGCCTGCTCTATGGCGTGGGCGACGACGCGGCCTGGATCGCGACTGACATCTCCCGCCGCTCGCGCCAGCGCACGCCCTCTGCTCCATCGGTTGCCACAATCTGATCCCCCATTCGGCTGATCAGTTCCGCTTCATAGGCGTGCGCACGGTCCGCTCCCCTCCTCCGCGCCTACTATTGGCCTGAAGTCCGCTACACACGTTCCCGCTCGTTTGCGCGGGACGGGTCCCGCCCAGGATTCGCCGCGTTCTTCAGGGCGCCTCCTCGCTCCACCGCTACCGTCGCCATTGGCACCGAGCCTCTGACAGCCCCCACGGGACCTCGCTACCGCCTGCCGCCAGGCCCCTCCAAGCCTGACGCTCCGATACCACCTCCGCCCAGGCCACGCAGGTGGCCTTCGTAGCCGGAGGCTTCCAGCCGCGTCTTCAGGCGCCTGGTCCCCGCCCAGCCGCGTCTTCAGAGGGTTTCTGGGGGACACCCGTCGCCTGGGATTCTTCAGGCGCCTGGTGACCGCTACCATTCACCACGATGTGGTCTGTGCCACCTACCCCGCCAGCCACCCCCGCAGCGCCTCGGCCACCCCTTCCGGCTCCTCATGCATCGCGAAGTGCCCCGCACCTGGCAGCGTCACCAGCCGCGCATGCGGCAGCCCTTCCGCCAGGAACGCCGCGTACTTCGGTGGCGTCAGCCGATCCACTTCACCCACCACCACCAGCGCCGGCTGTCCGATCTCGCCTAGCCGCGCCATGATGTCGAACCCATCGCAAGCCACCAGGTCATCATGCAGCGCGTTCGGCGCCACCGGCGCCGATTCCGCCGCGTACCGCGCCGCCATCTCCTCGTGCCCCGGCGCGTGTCCCAGCGCCACCGCCTCGCGCCACGCCGCGCCTGGATCCCGTCCGGCGGACTCCAGCAGCGCCGGCAGCACCCGCATCCGCGCGCCCGCCCCCACCAGCGCGATCCGCTCCACCAACTCTGGTGCCTCCAGCGCCAAATGGAGCGCGATCGCGCCCCCCAGTGAATGGCCCACCACCACCGCCCGCCCGATCCCACGCCGCGCCAGGTCCCGCCGCACCGCTCCCGCGTACCCCGCGACCGTGTCCGGCTCCGGCAGCGGCTCTCCGAGCCGCCCCCCGTGGCCCGGCAGGTCCAGCGCCACCGCCCGCCCGCGCCACGCCCCCAGCCGCTCGATCACCCCCGCCCACGCCGCCGCGCTATCCCCCGACCCATGGATCAGCACCACCGGCGTACTCGCCGCACCACTCGTCTCGCCCGCCATCTCCGCCGCCATCTCGTCCCTCCAGTTCCTTTTCGCATCTTTACCATCGCGTCATCCCGAGCCGCCCCCGCGCCCACACTGACCATTGCCGCTCCGCCTCCCCCGCGCCCTCGGACCGCGGCCACCGGAACCGCCAATCGCCATGGCCAGTCGCCTAGATCGGTCGCCTTGATCGCATGTATTGCCCCCTCCGCGTCCTCCGCGACCTCGGCGGTTGATTCCTCCTGGCTTCCCTCCCCGCCGCGCGCCGCCCTCTGGCTCCGCTCCCCGACGCGGGGAGGGGTTGGGGTCCCCCGCTGGGGGTTGGGGGAGAGGATCCCAGGCGGCCGGGGGAGAGGACCCCCGAATCCATGGCCGCATCCGACCCCCATTGGCACTTGCCGCCTGCCCGCGCCCAGACTATCCTACCTCAAGAGCGAGTCCACGGGTACGCCAGGAGAACCACCATGTGCCCAGCCGCCAACCAATCTCCCTCGATCTCCCACGCCACACCGCGACCGTACGCCATTCCGCGCCACCACTGCCCATGTCTCGCCACATCGCCGCGCGCCACAACGCGATCGCCGCGGCATCTTGCGGTATGCCCGTGCGGCTGCTTCATCGGCTTGCGCGTCGTACCGTCCCAATCGCCGCCTCTCGCCCGGCGCGCCTCCCCTCCCCACACCGATGGGGCGCACGGTGGCACGCCCGCGGGGCAACGCGGGAGTCATGTGCCTTCCCTTTGTGTCCTCCCCGTCAGCATTGATCATTACCCGCATTGTTCCGCGCCCTCCGGCCCTGCGCTATCCGCGCACGCGCGACCAGGAACCACTCATCGCCCCGCTCGCGCGTACAATCACCATGGAGGTCCGTCGTGACTGAACCCGATCCCGACTCGCCCACGCCAGCACGAGGCCGTGCACCGTCACGGCGCGTCGCGCCGTCCGTGACCCCGCGCGCACGCCTGGGCGCCGCTGGCGAGCGGCTGGCCGCGCTCGCTCTCGAGCGTGCCGGCCTCCGCATCGTCGCGCGCAACTGGCACTGCCTCTACGGCGAGATCGACCTCATCGCCGAAGATGACCAGCGCGGCGAGCTCGTCTTCGTCGAGGTCAAGACCCGCCGTGGCGACCGCCTCGGCACCCCCGAGGAGGCCATCACCCCCGCCAAGCGTCGTCGCGTCATCGCCGCCGCCCAGACCTACCTCGCCGAGCGCGAATACCAGCAGCGGCCCTACCGCATCGACGTTGCCGCCGTCGATCTCGACCCCGACGGCCACCTCCGCGGCGTGCGCCTGCACCACCGCGCCATCACCGAGGAGTAATACCCATGCAGGATTTCGTCGAAGCCGCCAAGCGCGCCGCCGCCTCCGCCGCCGACCGCGCCACCTGGGAAGCCAATCGCATGCGCCGCTCAGGCTCGCGCCAGCGCGAGGTCGATCTTTCCCAGCGCGAGCGCACCGCCCTCCTGGAGCAGATCGGGACCATGGTCCTCGACCTGGAGCATCGCGGCCAATTGGCCCCCGATCCCCTCGTCGCCCTCGCCCGCCGTCTGCGCACCCTCGACGCCGAGATCGCCTCCGGGCTCGCCGAGGTCCAGTCCATCCGGACCGAGACCTACACTCCCGGCGCCGGCCCCCACAGCGGCACCTCGGGCGGATCATCCGCGAAGGGACCCAGCGCCGCTCGACCCCAACCCCCGCGCCCCGCCGCTCGGCCCGTCACCATCGAGGCCGAGCACCCGTGCCCCAGTTGTGGTAAGTCCGTCCGCGACAACGCCGCCTTCTGCCCCTCCTGTGGCGCGCGCCAGCCCGCGTGAGCGCGGGTGCCGCAAGCGCGGCTATCGCGAGTGCGGGTGTATAATGCCCGCGCCCTTGGCCGCCCCGCATCGCGGCCGGTGCGCTCCTTCCGGCTCCCCTCTCCGCGCGGGAGCGGGGGCTGGGGTCCCCCACATGGGGGCTGGGGCTGAGGTCTCCCCTCTTCTTCTTCCTCTTCCTCTCTCTCTGTGTCCTCTGTGCTCTCTGTGGTTAAATCCCCCGTTCCTCCGTGTCCTCGGTGGTTCATTCCTTTCCAAGGAGACCCCGCGCATGCCCGCCCAGTTGCCCACGCTCGTCAGCCACAGCGATCGCCAGACGCGCCAGATCGGCGCCCGCCTCGGCGCGCTCTGTCTCCCGGGCGACCTGATCCTCCTCGAAGGCGGGCTGGGCACCGGCAAGACAACGCTCACCCAGGGCATCGCGCGCGGACTTGGCATCTCCGGCCCGGTCAACAGCCCAACCTTCACCCTCATCAAGGAATACGCCGGGCGCATGCCCCTCTACCATCTCGACCTCTACCGCCTCGACGCCCTTGAGGATGTGGACGACCTTGGCATCGACGAGTACCTGGAGGGCGACGGCGTCTGTGTCGTCGAGTGGCCCGAACGCGCCGCGCCCCTCTGGCCCACTGACCACCTCGTGATCAGCCTCAGCGCCACGGGTCCCCACGCGCGCCAGCTGGCTGTGGTCGGCCGCGGGCCGCGCGGAGTGGCGCTGCGCGACGACCTGCTCCACGGGCTCCGCCCCGCCGCGGTGCCCGCCGTCCACGAGGAGGCCGTGTAAGGATGATCATCGCCCTCGATACCTCTACCAGCCACGCCAGCATTGCCCTCGTCCGCGATGAGGACTCGCCCCACGACCACCCACGCGGCGGTCCGGCGCCAGATGACCCCATCCTGGCCGAGCTGACGTGGGAGATTGGGCGCCGCCACAGCCAGGAGCTGGTACCGCGCCTCCAGTGGCTGCTCGCCGTGTGTGGCGCGAGCCCCGCCGACCTCACCGCCGTCGCCGTCGCGCTCGGCCCCGGCTCTTTCAATGGCATCCGCGTCGGCGTCGCCACCGCCAAGGCCCTGGCCTTCGCCCGCGACCTGCCCCTCTATGGATCTTCCACCCTCGACGTGATCGCCTGGGGCCAGCGCCAGGCTGCCGCCCTGGCCGAATTGACCGCGGCGGCCAGCGACCATGAAACACCCGAAGTGTCCCACGCCACCCGTGCTCCCGGGCCCCGCGCCACGATCTGCGCCGCGCTCGACGCCGGCCGTGGCGAGGTCTACGCGGCGCGCTATGTGGTGGCCCTGCCCCCCGCGCGTCCCGATCGCGCTCCCACCAGCATCTCTGGCGGGACCGACGCGCCAGCCGCTATCCTCGTAGCCTCCGGCCTCTGGCGCACCGCCGAGCCCGTCGTCGCCAGCCCTATGGACCTCGCCGCCACCACCCCAGGCCCAGTGCTCCTCTGTGGCGAGTGGCGTCCCGCTACTGGCGACGCGCTCACTGCCGCCTTCGGTCCGCGCGCCCTCTTCGCGCCAGCGCTCGGTGGCCGTCGCGCCAGCTGGCTCGCGGCGCTCGCGCTCGACCGCCGAGCACGCGGTGAAGCGGACGAACCTGCTACAATGGAGCCACGTTACCTGCGCCGTCCGGCCATCACGCGGAGCGCGCGCCATCCAATGGCCGCGGCCGATGATCTTGGGCCGGTGGGCCTCCAGCTAGCCGTGGGCGAAGAGGGAGATAAGGGAGAGACTCGTGCGCTACGTCATTGAGCGGATGACCATGGCGGACATTCCCCGCGTCATCGAGATCGAAAAGCTGGCCTACTCCTCTCCCTGGCCGCCCAGCGCCTATCGCAAAGAGCTCCAGGAAAATCGCTACGCCCACTATATCGTCGTCCGCGACACCACCTACCGCTCGCCCAGCGATCCCGCGGCCGCCACGGAAGCGCCGCGCCGTCATTTCCCGCTCTCCCTGCTCTCTGGCCGCGTCCCGTCTCCCCCCGCCCGCTCCGACCGCACCGCCGTCGTCGGCTTCGCTGGCCTCTGGCTCATGATCGACGAGGCTCACATCACCACCATCGCCACCCATCCCGACCATCGCGGGCGCGGCGTCGGCGAGCTGATGCTCGGCGGCCTCATCGACATCGGCTACGAGATCGGCGCCCGCCACGTTACCCTTGAGGTCCGCGTCTCCAACTTTGTCGCCCAGAACCTCTATCGCAAGTACGGCTTCCGCGACGCCGGCATTCGGCGCCGCTATTACAGCGACAACCACGAAGACGCGCTCATCATGTGGACCCCTCAGATCCACGACTCCGCCTACCGTGCCGATTTCCTGCGTCTCAAGGCCGCCCTCACCACACGTATGGAAGCGGACGCCGAGCGCGCCGACACCGACTCGGTCGATGCCCGCCCCCACCCCGTCGCCGATTCTGGCACCGGCCAGCGCTGATGACTATCTGCCCGTGGCGTCACATCCACGCACGGTTGTAACCCCGCGGGGCTGGGGGTGAGGCCTCCTCCTCCCCAGTGAACATCTCTGTGTCCTCATGGTGAGTTTTTTCCGAGCGCTGAGAGGCCGAAGCCATGTTGGTCCTGGGCATCGAGAGTTCGTGCGACGAGACCGGCGCGGCCCTCGTCGCGGATGGCCGTCTGATCCATGCCAACATCGTCGCCTCTCAGGCCGAGGTCCACGCGCGCTATGGCGGCGTCGTGCCCGAGGTCGCGTCCCGCCACCAGCTCTCCGCCATCATCCCCGTCCTCGAGCTCGCCCTCGAGCGTGCCGGCGCCGATTGGTCCGCCGTCGACGCCATCGCCGCCACCTATGGCCCCGGTCTGGCGGGCTCGCTTCTTGTCGGCCTCAGCGCCGCCAAGGCCCTCGCATGGGCGCGCGGCCTCCCCTTCATTGGCGTCAATCATCTCGAAGCCCACATCTACGCCAACTGGCTCCGCCCGCCCGCGAGCCCGCCGCTCACCGCCGCCGAGCGCGCAGCCGCCGCCGCGGGTGCGGCCGTCCCTGACGATCCGCGCTTCCCGCTACTTGCTCTCGTCGTCTCCGGCGCCCACACCGAGCTCGTCCACATCCCCCGCCACGGGCGCTACGAGCTGCTTGGCCAGACCCGCGACGACGCCGCCGGCGAAGCCTTCGACAAAGTCGGGCGCCTCCTCGGCCTTGGCTACCCTGGTGGCCCCGCCATCCAGCGCGCCGCCGACCAGCGCGCGGATGCCCCCAATCCTTTCCGCCTTCCCCGCGCCTGGCTCCGCGGCACCCATGACTTCAGCTTCAGCGGCCTCAAGACCGCCACCCTCCAGGCCGTGGAGGCGCAACGCGCCGCTCAGGGCGACACCGATCCCGCATCGCCCCTCGATCCCGCGGCTGTCACTGACCTGGCCGCCGCCTTCCAGGACGCCGTCGTGGACGTCCTCGCCGTCAAAACCAGCCGCGCCGCGCGCGACCTTGGTGTCACCCAGGTGGTGCTCGCCGGCGGTGTCGCGGCGAACACCGCCCTCCGTGCGCGCCTCGCGGCCAGCCTAGACCCCCTCGGCATCGCCCTGCGCTATCCCTCCGTCGCTCTCTGCACCGACAACGCCGCCATGATTGCCTCCGCCGCCTCCTTCCACCTCGCCCTCGGCGAACGTGACGACTTTGCGCTCGATGTCGCGCCCGGCCTCCAGCTCCCCTTTGCAATCGCCCACTGACCCGTTATACTGGGTGCGGCCAAAACCCATTCCCCGTTGTGCGTTCCTCCTCCTTTCCCAAGGAGGCGCTCCATGCGGCATTCTCCCTCCTGGCGCCGCGCGCTCGCCCGTGGCCCGCTCGGCCACATCATGTTGGCCCGCGCCTTCGTTCCCGTCTGCCTCACCTTCTCCGTCCTGCTTCTCGCCGGTAGCGGCCTTCAGTTCGCCACACGCCTCGGCTGGCAGCCCCCGCATCTTGCCCTGCTCGCGCTCCCCGGCGCCAGCGCCCAGCATCCCATCTCTATCACTGGCCCCGGCGTGGATGCCGCTTCCTCCACTCTCGATGCCTACATCCTCGGGGCGGTCCGTGCCCCCGGCGTCTACAGCCTCCCCGCCGGTGCTCTCGTCCGCGATCTCGTCCAGTCCGCCGGCGGTCTCGCCACCGATGCCGATCCCACCCGCGTCGACCTTGCCGCCCGCGTCGCCGATGGCCAGGAGATCTACGTCCCCCACATCGGTGAGGCCGTCCCCGCCGACCTCAACGGCCTCGTCAACCTCAACACCGCCTCGGCCCAGGACCTGCATGACGCCCTTGGCATCACCATCGCCACCGCTCGCCGCATCGTCGCCTATCGCGTCGCCCATGGCTCCTTCACCGCCGTCTCCCAGCTCCTGCTTGTGCCCATCAGCCGCTCCATCTTCGACCGCATCAAGTATCTCGTCACCGTGTAGACCCGCCTCACGCACGCGTCCCGTGGAGGTCATCTGGTTACCCCCGACCCGATTACTCCCGTTGCCGCGACCGGCGTAGTCCTTGCCGGCGGCGCCAGCCGGCGCATGGGCCGTGACAAAGCCGCGCTCCTCCTGGATGGCGAGCCCCTACTCGCGCGCGTCGTCCGACGGCTGCGAGCCGTGCTGCCCGAGGTGATCGTGGTTGGCCCGCCCGAGCGCGCGGACCTCGTCCCCGCCACGCGGATTGTCCCCGACGCGTGGCCCAGCCGCGGCCCCTTGGGCGGCATCGCCACCGCCCTGCAGGCGATCGCCACCCCCTATGCCTTCGTCAGCGCCTGCGACATGCCCTTTCTCGAGCCCGCCCTCATCCGCTACCTCCTCACCCTCGCACATGGTTACGACGCCGTCGTCCCCCGCGCGGATCGGGGCACCGAACAACTCCACGCCGTCTACGCACGCACCTGCCTGCCCGCCGCCACCACCCTCCTCGCCGCGGGCGACCTCGCCGTCGCGGGCCTCTACGCCGCCATCCGCGTTCGCCTTGTCCCGGCCGACGAGTGGTCCCCCTACGATCCCGCTGGCCTCGCCCTGACCAATGTCAACACGCCCGAAGACTGGGTCCATGCCTCCCACCGCCGCGCCTGAGCGTCGCTCCAAGTATCTGCCCGCCGTCGCCCCTGCCCCCTGTGCGTGCCCCGCGGATTACCCGCGCCGCTCGGGGCGCCTCCCCGCCCTATCGCCACCCACGCCTTTGGCCGCGATGCTCGCCGGTCCACGTCGTTGCCCCGGTCGCCGTTCGCTCATCGGGTCACCGTCTTCCCGCTGCGCGCCGCTTCCCGGCTCTCCCCCCATCGTGGGCGACGGCCCGACCCTATCCCACCCCTGGCCGCCGCGCGTCGCGGTCTCGACTCCCCTCCCCGTCGCAATGGGGAGGGGCCGGGGGAGAGGACCCCGCGCGTTCCCCACATCCCCGCTCCTCTCTCATCCTCTCTCCCTCTGTGTCCTCCGTGTTCTCTGTGGTTCAATCCTCCGTCCTCTCCGCGTCCTCTCTCCGCGTGCTCGGCGGTTCAATCTCCGTTCCTTGTGGTGAAATCTCCCCATCTCACGTCGCCGGATCAGGCGGCGTCATTGTCCCGCGTGGGCGCGCCAGGTATAATTGGACTGCTTGCGTGGTGGCGCCGTGGCGCCTGGAGCGAATCCACGCGCCGCCGCCCGCCCGGGGGCGGCGGCTCCCGCTTCGAGACTATTTGGGAGCGCTTGGCATCACATGGAACAGGCCATTCAGGATTTCATCCTCGCTCTGGCGGCCGAGCGCGGCGCCAGTCGCAACACCCTTGGCGCGTACCAGACCGATCTGCGCCAACTGGAAGACTATCTGCGCCAGGAAGGCATCACGGCGTGGACCCAGGCGCAACCCGCGCACCTGGCGGACTTCATCGCCTACCTGCGGGAGCGCGAATACGCCGCCACGTCCATCGCGCGCAAGGCCGCGGCTGTCAAATCGTTCTTCCGCGCCCTCGGCATCTCCGGCGCCATCCCCGAAAACCCCGCCCATGAGCTGGCGCTGCCCCGTGTGGAGCGCGACCTGCCCCAGACCCTTACCGCGGACGAGGTCGCCCGCCTCTTCCGCCACATCGACTCCACCACCCCCTCCGGCCAGCGTGACGACGCCATGCTGCGCCTCCTCTATGCCACCGGGCTGCGCGTCAGCGAGGTCGTTGCCCTGTCCGTGACCGATCTGGACGCCGACCTGACCCACATACGGGCCGCCGGCCGCAACGGCAAGGCGCGTATCCTGCCCGTGCCCGCGTCCGTGCGCGCGGCGCTCGTCGACTACCTCGAGCGGGGCCGGCCCCAGCTCGCTCGCCAGGAGTCCGTCCGCCCGCTCTTCCTCAACCATCATGGCGCGCGGCTGACGCGTCAGGGCTTCTGGCTGATCATGAAGGGCCACGCCCGCGCCGCCGGGATTGCCCACATCACCCCCCACACCCTGCGCCACACCTTCGCCCTCGATCTCGTCGACCGCGGGGTCGAGCTGCGCGATGTGCAGGAGCTGCTCGGCCACGCCAACCTCTCCACCACCCAGGTCTATCGGCATCTGCGGCGTGCCCAGTCGGACCTCGCGGGCGTCGGCGCGGGTATAGCCACGACCACGGCCATGACCACGGCCATGACCACGATCGCGGACGCCACCGATGCCAGTGACGACGCCATGTTGGTTGACGTCGCCGTGTCCGTGGATGCCAGAGGCGGCTCGTCCGAGGCTGGGGCCGCGGCACCCGCTGAGGACACCTCCGACCTCGTCTGCGCGCGGGTCGGCAGCGGCCGCTCACCTTCCCGCGGCTGACCGCGTCCATCTCGCCCGTGTGCCCGTGCCCGTGTCACACAGGAGCACAGCAGCCATGAGTCACATCACCGGGAGCAACATCACCGGCGGTCCCGCGGACCGCAAAGTCCACGCCGGCGACCCATATGGCCTGGCCAGTGAGTCCGCCGAAACGCTCCAGTCCGCCATCCACCATAAGCCAGTGCTTGGCATCGTGCTCGGCACGGGCTTGGGCGGTCTCGCCGATCACCTTGACGACCGCCACGCCATCCCCTATGCCAAGATTCGCCACTTCCCCCAGACCAGCGTCCAGGGCCACGCGGGCCAGCTCGTCGTCGGCGAGCTCGCCGGCGTTCCGGTGGCCGTCCTCCAGGGCCGCAGCCACCTCTACGAAGGCTACAGCGCCGTCGAGGTCGTCCATCCCGTCCGCGTGCTGGGTGTCCTTGGCATTCGCGCGCTCATCGTCACCAATGCCGCCGGTGGCCTGGATCCATCCTTCACGGCGGGCGATCTCATGCTCATTCGCGACCATATCGGTCTGCCCATCATGGCCGGCCACAGTCCCCTCGCCGGCATCAACGACGAGCGCTTCGGCCCGCGCTTCCCCTCCATGACCGACACCTATGACGCCGCTCTGCTGGAGCACGCCCGCACCGCCGCGCGCGAACTCGGCATCCCCACGCGCGAGGGTGTCTACATCATGGCCGCTGGTCCCAGCTACGAGACGCCCGCCGAGCTGGTCTTCCTCCGCCGCATCGGTGGCGACGCCGTCGGCATGTCCACCGTTCCCGAGGCCATCGCCGCCCGCCACATGGGCATCCGTGTCCTTGGCATCAGTTGCGTCACCAACGTCGCCTATCCCGGCGACGCCGCCGCGGTCCCCGCGCCCAATCACCAGGAGGTGATCGACGCCGCCAACCGCGCCACCGCGAACCTGAACACGCTCATCACCGGGATGGTCGCACGCCTGCGCCAGCACGAGGCTCAGCTCTTTATCGCCACCCAGACCACCACGTAGTACGTGATCCCGTGCGCTCCGGTGGCGCTGACCTTTATCCCATACGTGCCCTTCAGCCCGTGCGGGACCGCGATCATCCAGCTCGCTTGTCCCCGCGCGTCAGTCGTTTGTGGGGCCGGCCAGTCCGCCAGCAGCGGCGGCGGGTTCCCCGCGGGCGCGCCCAGCGCACAGACCAGACCCGGCATCGGGGCCCCGCTCCGATCGGCCGTCGCCACCGCTACCACCGACAACGTCCCACCGGCCCGCGCAGTCCGCGGGCTGGCTGTCGCCGCGAGCGAGAAGGATTGGGACGGCGCGCTGGTCGGGACACGTGTCACCGTCGACGAGGGGCGCGTCGTCGCCGTGGCCACGACCGCGGACGGCGTGGCGGTCGGCACATCGGAGAGCGAGGCGATCAGACCGTGAGTCAGCACGCCCGTCATGAGCCCGGTCAGCGCGAAGGCCGCCAGCACCAGGCCCGACAGGACCGGCGTCAGGAGTCCTGGCGCGCCGCGTCGGTTCATCTCCCCCTTCCTCCCGCGCGGTACCTCAGGCACTCACTGGCGCGTGAGCCGCCAGGTAGTCGCGATACTCGATCTCAGGCCGGCCCATCCCGAGCGCCGCGCTATAGAGCACTCGCGTCGTCGGATCCAGCCGGGCCTGCAATCGTGGCTCCGTCATCAGGCGCTCCAGCCCCGCGTCGCGCAGCACCCATTCGGCCAGCAGGGCGTAGGCCGACCAGTGCTGGGCGTCGTCCGTCCGTTCCCAGACCGGCACCCCGTACCGGCCCGCCTGCTCGTAGAACTCGCTCTGGCGCACCGCGAACGGCAACAGCTTGCGGTGCAGCGGCTCACCCTCCACCTCACCCGATTGCGCCAGCGTCCGGACGATCTCGGCGGCCCGTTTGCTCTTTGGTTCGCAGCGGGTGAGGAGGATTCCCCCGAGCGAGATCGGCAGGCCGCCCTGCCGTGCCCGCGCCAGCAGCCGCAGCGTCGCGTCCGCGCCCTCCAGCGCCGAGGCTTCGGGCACCAGCGGCAGGATCACCCGCCCCGTCGCCGCCAGGGCGTTGGCCAGCAGTGGCCCGCCGTCCGTCGGCGCGTCGATCAGCACCAGGTCGATCTCGCGGGCCAGCGCCGCCAGCAGCCCGGCCAGCAGCAGATCCGACGGCACATACGCCGCCGCCTCGCCGAGCAGATCATCGTGTGGCAAGATCGCCACGAAGCCGCCGCCCCAGCTCGGGTAGCTCGTCAGCACCACCGGCAGACCACACGCCGTCAGCGCCTCGCGGACCGCCCGTGGTTCGGGCGCGTGGCCCGCCTCCAGCCCGCGAAACGCCAGCAAGCAGCGCGAGAAATCCTCGTGCTCCGCCTCCGGCCAGAGATCGCGGAAGGATGTCGTGGTCGAGCCTGGCTGCGCCAGGTCCACCACCAGCACACGCGCCCCCTGGATCGCGCACAGCCGCGCGAGTGTGGACACCGTCGTCGATTTGCCCTGGCCGCCTTTACGGTTGGCCACCCCGTAGACTCTCTCCATGATTCCCCTCGGCGCTCATCGCCATCGCGGCCGCATGGAGAGTATCGCAGCCAGGTCGATCCCCGTCAAATTGGCGGGGCCGATAGCCTCGCTGGCCTAGGAGGAATGGATTGCGCGCCGCAGCGCCTCCACCGCCTGGTCGCGTGTCAGCCGGCCAGCCAGCAGCGCGTCCACAATGCTCGCGACCTCGTCCGCGGGCGCTGGCACGCCTGGGGACGGCGCGGGCGCGACGGTGCTCGCCGGGGCTGGTGGGGCGGGCGCCGGCCCGCGCTCGGTCAGCAGCCGCCAGAGCTGAATGCCGGCGACGAACGCGCTGACCAGGAAGACGATGAAGTCCAACCGCGCCAGCGGCTGCCAGTCGGGACTGACCGGACTGCCGAGCAGCGCCGTGATCAGAATGTAGATCAGCGAGATGCCGGTGAGGGTAGCTGTCAGCGCTCCGGCGGCGAGCAGCGCGAACGTGTAGACGCGCCGCGGTCCGACGAGCGTGTGGGCCGCGCCGCGCAAACGCAGCGCATACGCCACCAGCGGGTGAGCGAGGCCGGCCATGAGGATCGCTCCGTCCATGGCCCAGATCTCCGCAGAGGGCTGAATTCCGCCCGCCACGACGGACTCCAGTGCATTGTCCAGGAGCAGCACAATCCCGTTGTAGAACGGCAATGCCAGGGCCGCCCCCGTCAGCGCGAGCAGCGCCGTCTCGGCGCCCGCGTGTCCCAGCGGGGCGTCGCCCGCGTGGATCAGTAGGGCCGCGCCGTAGCCCACCAGCAGGACCAGTCCCACGATGATCGGCGTGAGGAAGT
>JANWHL010000127.1 GCA_025450405.1 Ktedonobacterales bacterium | reverse complement strand
GCGCCAAAGGCGCGCAGCCCAGCGCCGCGGGCCAGCAGCAGATTGAGCGCGACGCCCAGCGCCAGGACGGCGAAGGGCAGCGCCAACACATGGGCGTGCAGGTCGGCCAGCACGAAGCTGAACGAGGGGAATTCGTTGATGGTGTTCGGGACCACTCGCGAAGGACTCCACCAGTCGAACTGGGGCCAGAGCGCGCGCTGGGTCCACCAGGCCCAGGGAGAAGCGAGGAGGCGCGGCGGGTGTGTTGCCAGGGTCACGGCACCCTGCCACCAGACCTGAGCGGCGTTCAGATTGCCGAGCACCAGCACGGCGATCGCCGAGACCAACCCGACCGCCACCCCGCGATCCAGCGCCCCGGCGGTGGGCGCGCGCGCGGCGGCGGCGAGATTCGCGGCCAGCGCGAAGACGGCGGCGGCGGTGAGGGCGAAGATCAGGGCGACGCTGGTGTTGAACGCGACAGAGGGTGGGGTGCCGATCAGCTTGGCGAGTGTCGCCATCAGGAAGTGGCCGAAGTAATAGTAATTGATCGGCTCGCCCGCGAGCCACGGGTCGGGCGGCGGCAGGTGTGGCGCGCGCCAGATGGACGAGAGGAACGCCACGTCCATGAACTTCTCGGTGTCCACCACGCCGGGCGTGAACGAGCGTTCCCAACCCATGAGCGCGAGGGCCCCGGCAAACACGCCCTCGCCCACGACCAGGTAGACCCGCTCGCGCGCGAGGAGGTCGCGGAGTGCGACACGGACCGGTCCCAGCCGCAGCAGGGCCGCGTTGCCCACCCCGAAGAGGACGACCGTGGCGGCGATCCAGGCACGACTGTACGGGAAGGCCGGGATGAGCGTGAGCGGCAGCCAGATCAGCCAGCCAACGACGAGCAGCCCGAGCGGTCGCGCCAGCCCCCAGCCCCGGTCGGGCAGATTGGCGCAGAGGACGGCCGCAAGCGGCAGGGCGAGCAGCCCCAGCACTTCGGCGGCGAGCCACCACCAGAACAGATCCCACATGCTAGCCCACCACCTGATAAATCGTCACGCCCAGGTTCTGGTAAATCGGACGCAGAAGGCCCATGCTGACCAGTGTCGCATACTTCGCCACGGCGCCAGCCGAAGCGGGGACGCATTCATTGTTCGAGTCGGTGAGCGGACAGCTCCGCTCCAGATCCCCGACGTAGACGTAGCGCACGCCATAGCGGCCCAGGATGTCGTGAGCGACGGCGGGGTCGGTCGTGGTAAAGAAGAGCTGGATATCGCTCTGGCGGGCGTAGACCTCATCGGGATAGCGCTGCTGCGACTCATGACTGCTCCACCCGAGCACGCTGGGGAGACCGGTGTAGATCGCGACGCGCCCATACCACTGGTAGGGTCCGTTGCTGGCCTCGATGATCGTCGGAGCGCCGGCGAGGTGCGCGTTCAGCCACGTGATCGCCGCGTAGTCGCCGGGATACCAGCCGCGCATGTAGGCCATGCCGTCCAGCGAGAGTCCCTGGGGCATCACGCCGCCGGGGGGCGGCTGCACCTGGGCCCAGGCGCTTGGGTCGGCCACCCGTGCGGCCGTGCCTTCCACCAGAAAGACCGACGACCCGAGCAGCAGGGCGGCGAAAGCGGCCAGCCAGACCCCGCGCAGCAGGATGCTGGCGGGCGACGTATAGGTCCATGTTCCGGCGCCCGCCCCCGCGCTCGAGCCCGCGCTCGCCCCGCGGAGGTTAGCATGGCTCCCCGCGCCTGATGTGGACACCGCGCCGCTGGTGGGCGCCCCGTCGCCGGTCCGCGCCGCCACATACCCGGCGGTGCCACCCGTCGCGGCCAGGGCGGGCGCGGGATCCTGGTGAAGTTCACGAACGTCGCGCCCGTGATCGTCGCGCCCGCGGTCCGCCACGGCATGGCCGGCGCTCAGCGCCCGCGGCGCGAGCTGACCGAAGACGAGCGCGCCGCCCAGCGCGAAGCAGACCCAGACCTGGTAATAGAACTTGAACACCGTGTTCATGCGCTCCCAGTCGCTGTTGTCGAGGAAGTCACGGACATAGATGATCTCGACGCCCAGCGCGATGCCCAGCCCGAGCAGCAGCAGCATGAAGGACAACAGCTTGGCGGGCGGGTGGCGCGGGTCGAGCGCCAGGACCAGTCCGACTACCAGCAGCAGGGCGAGCACCACCTTGAGGCTCACCAGCGCGGCGAGAGTGAGCGCGACGGCGCCGATGGCGACGAGGGCCCAGGCACGACGCGCCGCGAACTGGGCGAGGTCCGGCCGCCGCGCCGATACCATGCGCTGGAGTCGGTCGTGGGCTTCGAGCACGAAGAAACTCACCAGCAGGAAGAGCCAGATGCCGAACAGCGTGAAGAACTGGCCGGGATTGGTGGGCGTGGGATTCGCGCCCACACCCGACACGAACGACTGGAAGTGCGTGTAGAACGGCAGATAGAGCGCGTAGGCGCCGCCGACGACGATCGCCAGGCTCACCACCAGTCGCCTGATGGCCGGCCAGGCGCACGCGCCACCGACGAGCGCCGCCAGGCCAGAGACGTGCCCGAGGATGGCGGATGCGGCATCCGCCAGCGGCCCTGGCGTGGACCGCCCAAGCCGCAGGCGCCAGAACCTCTCCCACGACGCGCGGGTGTCGGCCCACGCGGCTCCCGCGCGCGCGAAGCCGAGCTCGCGCAGAACGAGGGTGGCGGCGACCAGCAGTGCGCCGGTGGGGAAGTCCCACGTGTTGATGCAGGCGGTGGCGCCGAGGGCGAGCGCCACCGTCCCCAACGGGACGATCATCCCGCGGGGGCGTCCGGAGGGCATCGCCAGCAGCGAGGCGCAGGCGGCGACCACCAGCACGACCACGGCGAGGTCAATGAGGTGGGCATGCAGGTCGCCGTAGAGGAAGCTCCAAAAGGGAAACTCATTGATGGTGAAGGGAATGACGCGACTGCTCGCCCAGTAATCGAACGGGGCGATGGGCTGGCGGGCGAGGAGCGCGCGCCACTGGCCAACGGCCTGCCAGAGGCCATCCAGATTGCAGACCAGCAGCAACGCCGCGCCACCCACCAGACCGGTCCGGGCGCGGCCGGTAATCCCCGCCGCGACGGAGAAAGCCGCCGTGAAGCCCAGGCCGAAGAGCAGCGGGATGGCGAGATTGAAGGCGGTCGTCGGGGCAATGCCAGTGAGGCGGATCAGGGTGGCAATCAGCAGCTGGCCGTAGTAGTAGTAGTTGATGTAGCCGCCGCTGTACCAGGGGTCGAGCGGCGGGAAGGTGCGGCTGCGCAAGATGCCATTGATGAACGCCAGCTCCATGGGCTTCTCGCCGCCGCGCCAGATGTGCCAGAGGTCGGGATCGAGCGCGCGAATCCACGTGAAGAGGAGGAACACGGCCAGGAAGCCCGCCTCCGACACGGCGAGCAAGCGCCAGCGGGCACGCGCGAACGCCAGCAGCTCGCGGCGGCGCCACCAGGCCACCGCCGCGCCGGTGAGCGCCAACGCCACAAAGACGCCGATCACCACGGACTGGTCAAAGGGCAGCACCGCGAGGCTGGCGCCCATCCACAGCATGTAGGTCAGCACGAGCAGTCCAAGGAGCTTGCTGAGACCCCAGCCGCGGTCGCGCAGCCCCGGGAAGGCGAAGTACGTCAGCGGGAAGCTGACCAGCCCAAGCAACTCGACAATGGCAAGCCACCAGACCAGCGGGACGCGGTTGGCGAAGCTATCGGCGGGGAACTGCGCCGCCAGCGGGAGCGATTGCGCGTCGGCCGCCGTCTGCGCCGGCGTCAGCAGCAGCGACTTCTGGTTGCCGGGCCGGTCGTATGGCGGTGGCAGCGCGAGCCCATCGGTCAGCCGCGCTTGCAGTTGGACGGCGGTGAGCGCGGGGCCGGAGCGCGTGAAGATCCAGATGGGCGGGTGGTCGTAGACGGAAAAGCTCTCGTCCGCGCCGGTGTCGTCGAGGACAAAGCCGAGCAGGTGTGGCGAGTTGGCAAAGTGCACGGCCAGCTTGAAGCCGAGCTGGCCGGCGAAGAGGAGCTGGTAGTAGCGCGTGGTCATCGGGTAGCGGTCGGGGAATTTGGGAATGGAGCGAACGAGACGCTGGCTGCTGATGACCACCACGTTCGCGGTGGCGAGGTCTTGCGCGAGCTGCTGGGCCTTGAGTGGCGTGTCGTCGTCGTACAGGTTGAGGCCGACATCAATGTACTGGCCGGGATCGATCACCTGCCCGGCCGCCGTGCGGCCATTGAGCGGACCCGGCTGGGCGGCCGGAACGAGGATGGGCAAAGAGTCGTCCCAGACCTCGCTGGTGATGGTCGCGCCCGCGGGGACGTGGTCATAGATCCACTCGGAGGCGCTCACGCGCGTGTTGGGCGCGCTATAGATGTTGTCGAGCGCGAGGGTGAAGAAGGCGGAGGTGGCCAGGACGGAGGCCGCGAGGGCGAGGACGACCAGGCGCGACAAGCCCGAACCGCGGAGGCGCATACCCCATTGCGAGATAGTCCTCCAGCTCCCCTTCCCACGTCGGCCCGCATCGCCGGCCGCTCTCTGACTCCCCTCCCCGCGGTGGGGAGGGGATGGGGTCCCCCACTGGGGGCATGGGGGAGAGGTCCCCTGCGTTGGGGGAGAGGTCCGCCACGCCCGCGCCGCGAGGGCGACGATGGCGGCCGCGCCACAGAGGGCCAGCAGCGGGAAGACCGGCAACATATAGCGAGTGAACTTCGTGTAGGCCTCGCCGATGACGGCGAAGTAGACCACGAGCCAGGCGACGATGATGCCCCACTCGTCGTCCCAGCGGCGCCAGAGGCGGCCAAGCGCCCAGGCGAAACCCGCCAGGCCCAGCAGGCCAAGCGGCAGACCCATGTCATAGAGCAGCAGTTGCTGGATCTGATAGACAAACGGGGTCGTCCCGGCGAATTGCCGCACGTACGGATAGTCGAGTTGCCCGCGCGAGAGGGCCGACTGTTCATTGACCTGCGACCAAAAAGTCCGCGAGTCGATCAGCGCGTAGGGGCTGGTTATGATGAAGGCGACGATCGCGGCGGCCAGCACGCCGAACAGCGCGATCCCGGCCTGTTCCGCGCTGCGGCGGCGCCAGCGGATAACGAGCGCCAGCGCCACTGGCAGCAGCAGCGGCAGCGCGCTGACCTTGGTGGCCACGGCCAGCCCCAGCGCGGCGCCCGCGAAAAGTCCCACACCCCAGCCGCGCCAGGCGTCGCTGAGGGCGGGCACGGCGGATTGTGGGGCGTCGAGATCGATCGCCCCATCAGTCGCCGCATCGGTCGCCACCTCGGGCTCGGCCCGACCAGCGGGTGCTTGGGCCAGGCGCACGCACGCGAGCAGCGTCAGCAGAATGAAGAAGAGCAGGACGGTGTCCACGGCGTAGAAATGGGAGACCTGGACATCGAAGGGGATCACGGCGGCCAGCGCCGCGGCCAGCAACCCCACCCGGACGCCGGCCAGCCGCCGCCCCAGGAGCGCCACCAGGATCACCGATCCAGTGTCGAAGAGGGCGGAGAGGACACGGCCCACCAGCGTGAAGTGATTAAAGTCGTCCCAGGCGCCGCCGTCGGTGGGGGCGAAACGGCCGCCGGTGAGGTGGGTGAGCCAGGCAAGGGCATGGCAGACCGCCGCGAGCAGATACAGCGGGAAGGCGCCATAGGCGAAGAAGTGCGGATTGAGCGGCGAAGCCGTCGAGAAGAGCCAGCCGGGCCCGGTGATGGCCGGGGCGCAACTGGGCGGGCGGGCGGCCACCTGGGCGGGAAAGGTGAGACACATCGAGACGAAGACGATCTCGCGCTCGTCCGGATGCAGATGGTTATTCGCGTCCCAGTTGAGGCCATAGACACGCACGGCCAGGGCGGCCACCGCAATCAGAATGAGCGCCAGCGCCGCCCAGGGGACGCGGCGCCTGGCGGCGCCAAATGCGCGTCGGGCAGCGGTCATGTGGCCGCTCGCGGCGGGGGACGCATCACCGCCCACCGTGGGGGCGTTGGAGGGGACGTGGCCGGTCGCGGCCAGGGCGAGCGTCCGGGACATCGCGCCATGCGCGAGCCAGCCGCGAGGCACGTTTGGGAAGGGCGCGCGCGGGCGGCGTCTTCTGGGCGATGGGTTCACCGATCTCCTCCGCGCCGCTGCCGTTGGCCCTCGATTGGCCGTCCAGGCCGGTGTACGCCTGGATTGTAGCATCCTCGGTGACGGCGGGCAACGCGAATGGGATCACCGGCGCCAGAACATGAAGAGCGTCTGGCCGATATAGGCAAGCTCGGGCTCGACACCGCCGAGGGCGAGTCCACGATAGACGAGCGACCAGATGAAGTCGTTGACACCAGGCACGAGCCAGATCAGCGCGAACAGGATGATGAACGCATACGGCTGGATCGCGTAGAACGTGCGCAGGTCGCGCTCGCCCAGGAACGGCTGGATGGCGTTGCCGCCGTCGAGGCCGGGGATGGGCAGCAGGTTGAGCACCACCGCCACGAG
>JANWHL010000126.1 GCA_025450405.1 Ktedonobacterales bacterium | reverse complement strand
GAGCTGGGGCTACCGCCAGGTCTTCGGCGAGCTCGATCGCGCGTCGGACGCCATCCGCCGGAGTCCGCGCAGCCTGCCGGCACTGGCCCGGGGCATCACGCTCTATCACATCGTCGTGGAGGGCATGCTGGCCCACACCGGCCAGCACTTCCTGCGCGAGTACGGCGCGCGCGACCAGATCTTCCCGGGCTTTGGCGCGGGCATCAACCTGGTGGCGCGCGACGAGTCGCGCCACATTGCGTTCGGCATCCAGTTGCTGCGCGAGCTGGTGAGCGGCTCGTCGGCCTGCAAGTCCGCCGCGATCGGCACGCTGAACCGCGTGCTCCCGTGGGCCACCGGCGTCTTCACCCCGCCGGGCGCGGATTGGAGCTACATCCGCGCTACCGGCTACACACCCCAGGAGGTCTTCGAGTTCGGCATCCGCTCGGTCGAAACCAAGGTCCGCCGCGCGGGGATCGAGCCGTCGGAGGTGCTGGGGCTGGTCAAGCTTGGCTGCGCGAACCCGGTCTCCGAGCAGGCCGCGCGCGCCATCGCGCTGGTGGAGGGCGCCGTGGTCGGCACCGACGAGCCACCGCGCGTCACCGAGGCGACGATGGACGCCATCTTCGCCAGCATCCGCGATGTGGCGGCCTGGACGCGCCCGCGCCATACGGGTCTGCGCGCGACCATCCAGTGGCGGTTCACCGACGCGCGTCCGCGCTACCTTCGTCTCGGCGGCGACCATCCCGAGGTTGGCATGGGCGAGGTCGAGGAACCAACCGTGATGCTCAGCTGCGCCACCAGCGACTGGGCGCGCATCGTCGGCGGCCGGCTCGACGAGTGGCAGGCGGTCCTGACCCGCCGGGTGCGCGTCGCCGGCGATTGGCGGCTGGCCCGGCGCCTGTCGAGGATCTTGCCCATCTGAGAGGATACCGAGCGTGCCGTCACGCCAAGACCATCTGGACAAGCCGACGCCGACCGGGGTGAACAACCCGGCCGAGGCGATGCGCGTCCTCGAGCGCATCGAGACGCGCGGCGTGCGCTTCATCAACCTGGAATTCACCGACGTGGTGGGCCTGGCGAAGTGCGTCACTATCCCCGCCGACCAGTTCCCCGATTGCCTGGCGCACGGCAAGTGGTTCGATGGCTCGGCCATGGAGGGGTTCGCGCGCGTCGCCGAGAGCGATATGTATCTGCGGCCCGACCTGGCCACCTTCGCGGAGATCCCGTGGAGCGGCGCGATGGAGGGCGTGGCTGGCGGTGACGCGGTCAGCGCCGGTGGGCGCGGCGCGGGAGCCGCGGACGGTCCCGCGGGGCTGGTCGCGCGCGTGATCTGTGACGTGCTGACGCCCACCGGCGAGCGCTTCGAGGGCGACCCGCGCGCCGTCCTGGCGGGGATGCTGGCCGAGGTGGAGACCGAGGGCTACCGCTTCGAGGTGGCGCCCGAGCTGGAGTTTTTCCTGCTGGTGGAGCACGAGGGCACGGCCCGCGAGCCGCTCCCGCACGACCGCGGCGGCTACTTCGACCTCTCCACCGACCTCGCCGCCGACGTCCGCCGCGAGATCGTGGCGGCGCTCGCGCGCATGGAGGTCCGTATCGAGACCAGCCACCACGAGGTGGCCGCCGGCCAGCACGAGATCGACTTCGCCCCCGCCGGCGCCCTGCGCGCGGCCGACGCCATCGTGACGGCGCGCTACGTCATCAAGGCGGTCGCGCAGCGGCACGGGCTCTGGGCGACGTTCCTGCCCAAGCCGTTCTTCGGCATCAACGGCTCGGGTCTGCACACCCATCAGCAGCTCATCACGGTCGCCAATGGTCACAACGCCTTCGCCGACCCCGCCGACAACCGCTACGGGCTGAGCGCGACCGCACGCCAGTTCATCGCCGGCCAGCTCGCGCACGCGCCCGGCATGTCGGCCATCCTCTCGCCGCTGGTGAACTCCTATAAGCGCCTGGTCGCCGGCTTCGAGGCGCCCGTGATGATCAGCTGGGGGCGGGTCAATCGCGAGGCGCTGATCCGTGTGCCGCGCGCCGCCGCGGGCGCGCCCGGCGGCATGCGGGTGGAGCTCCGCTCGCCCGACCCAAGCTGCAACCCCTCCCTCGCCTACGCGGTGATGCTGCGCGCCGGCATGGACGGCATTCGCCGCGGCCTGACGGCGCCGCCGCCGGTCGAAGAGGCGCTCTACACGCTGGACGACGACGCGCGGATGCGGCGCCAGGTGGGCGTGCTGCCGGCCACCCTGGGCGAAGCGCTGGAGGCGCTGCGCGCCGACGAGGTGATCCGCGGCGCGCTCGGCGAGCTGATCGCGGAGTGGTTCATTGACGCGAAGTCCCAGGAGTGGCTGGAGTACCGGCGCCAGGTCCACGCCTGGGAGCTGGATCGCTATCTGCCGATGTTTTGACGCGCGCCTCAACACCGCCTTTTAGAGCAGTCGGATGCGGTCGCCGGTGCGGATGGAGCCGGGTGTGATCACCTCCGCATACACGCCCAGGCGGGCGGCGTTCATGCGGGAGACCGCCCGCAGAATGCGCGCGTCAGCGGGCAGCTCGTCCTGGGCGAGGCCCACCATGAGACAGCGCTCCGTGCGCCCCACGACGCGTAGGCGTACTTCCGTCCCCACGGCAATGGTGTGGCCCTGCCAGCTGTCTTCCGGGTAGCCAACGGCTTCCGTCTCGATGAGGACATTCGGGCGGAATCGGCGCCCGTCGAGCGCCGGACCCGCGTATGACGCGCCCAGCGTGCGCATCGAGGCGGTGGTGAGCAGGTGCAAGGGACCCGCGTCGAAGTGGGAGATCTCCGCTTCGCGGCTGAGCGTGACCGGCAGCCCGAGGTGGGCGGAGAGGGTCGCGTGGATCGCCGGGTCGTCACCACGCAGCGAGGTGCCGTCCGGGAAGGTGAGGAGCGGGACGTCGTCTTCGTAGACGGCACGGAAGCGGAAGAGGCCGTCGATACGGCGGAAGCGTCGTGTAGTCTTGGCGCTGCCGAACTTCCCCGCCTCGTCGCGGACCGTATAGAGACGATCCCCGATCACGCCGCGCTGATCGAGGCACACGCGCTCGCGCCGCTCGCCGAGCATCGACTTGACGGGATAACACCAGAGCTCACGTACCGCCGCGGACACCATCGTCCTATGCCTCCTACCAGTTCCCATCCGCTCGACAACTGAGTTATACCTCCCCACGAAGATAGCGCTCCCACAGGTCCGCCGCCAGCGCCGCGGCGTCGGCCTCCACGCCGTAGCGGGCGAAATGGCGGCAGATGCGCTCGACATCGCGGGCGAGGAGATCGCCGGCCTCGGGGCTGTAGCGCGGGTCCACCGCCTGGGCGAAGTCGATGATCACCGGCGCCCCCGCGTGGTAGAGGACGTTGTAGGCCGAGAGGTCGCCGTGGACGCGGTCGCACGCCAGCGCCAGCTCCACGTTGCGCAGGATGCGGTCGAAGACGCCGCGCGCCTCCTCACGATCAAGCGTCACCTCGCGCAGCGCCGGCGCCGCCTCGGTGCCTGTGCCGACGAACTCCATCAGCTCGGCGTTGCCGATCTGGGCGATCGGCCCGGGCACGTCCGCTCCGGCCTCATAGAGGAGCCGCAGCGTCTGGAACTCATACTGGATCCACGACGCGACCTGCGCCGCCCGCCCTCGCTCGGTGTCGCGGTTGGCCCCACGCCAGACGCGCGGCCCGCGCACTTCGCGGCCGCGCTCGTCCAGTTGCGCCCGCCCGCGCCGGTAGACGGCATCGTTCTTCAGGTTGCGGAACATCCGCGGGCGGTAGACCTTGGCCGCCAGGAACTCGGCGCCAGTCGCCGGGTCGGCCGCGCAGCAATAGACATTCGCCTCCTTCCCACTCTTCGCTACCGCGAGCACGTCAGCGATCAGGCGCTCCTCATAGAAGTGCCGCAGCGACGAGAGCACCCAGAGGCGGTCGCGCTGGTGGGCCAGGAAGGTCGGCGTGAAGGCGCCACGGGTCCCGCCCTCCTCCAGCGCCTGTTCCTGGAGCCAGCGCTGGACGTCGGCGTTGCTCTCGTAGCTCGTCTTGCCATGCGTGCCGCGCCCGGCCGCCAGAAGGGTCGCGACGCCCTGGTCGCCCGCGCTAATTCCGGCGCTCTCAGAGGCCGCCATGTCGTCGCGCCGCGCGCGCTCGTCATCGGTCAGCATGCTCATCGCGTCCTTTCCTCGGCGCCCAGGGCCGGCGTGGCCGCCGGGGTCGTCCTCGTTTCACCCTCCCAGAGATGGCGCATCTCCTCGCTCGTCTTCAGCAGGGCCGCCAGCGGGCCCGCGGCCGCCACGCGCCCTCCCGCCAGCACGACCACCTGGTCGGCGCGAGCGAGCACGGCGCGGCGATGCGACACCACCAGGTAGGTCCCACCCGCGCGCTCGCGGCGGGCCAGGAGCTGGTCCCAGAGCACCTGCTCCGTCTCCACATCCAGCGCGCTGGAGAGGTCGTCGCAGACCAGCAGCTCGGGATCGCGCGCGAGCGCCCGGGCCGCGGCGGCTCGCTGGACCTGGCCGCCCGAGAGGCGTACACCCCGGGGGCCGACCTGGGTATCCAGCCCGCGCTCCAGCGCGGCCACGTCACGCTCCAGCACACCGAGGCGCACCGCCTCAGCCAGGTCCACACGGTCCTCGGGGAGTCCCATGAGGATGTTCGCGCGCAGGCTTTCGCTGAAGAGCCGGGGCACCTGCGGCACGTACGCGCTCCGGGGCGGCCGGAAGAAGACCGCCGGGTCCGCCACCGCCTCGCCGTTCCACCGGACCGTGCCGCCATCCGCCGGGAGCAGCCCCAGCAGCGCGCGGAGCAAGGTGGTTTTGCCGGCGCCGACGCGCCCGGTGACGACGGTGAGGCTCCCCGCCGGGAGGTCCACCGCGATGTCCGTGACGCCGCCGCCCGTCCCCGGATGGCGATAGGTCAGCCCGGCCACCTCCAGCCGCTGGAGCCGGTCCGCGGGCCCCTTCGCGACGTAGGGCACGGCCGGCGAGCGGCCGTGAGCCAGGTCGGGGTCGGGCCGCACCAGGGCCACTGGCGGCTCCGGCCGGATCAGCTCCTCCATCCGGCGGATCGAGACCTCCTGGGTCTTGAAATCGCCCATGAACATGCCGAGGTTGGCAGGCACCTCCGTCGTGAACCAGAGGTAGTAGACGAACAGCGCGAAGTCGCCGACGGTGAAGGTGTGCGCGGCCATGGCACGGCCCGCGAGCAGGAGCACCACCCCAATGCCCAGCATTGTCCCCGTATCCGCGATGGTCTGGACCAGCTGGTAGAACGCCGCCTTGCGCACCTCGGCCCGCTGCCGCGTGGCGCCGAGCGTGCGTAGGTGCTCGACCACCGTCTCCTCGGCGTGGGCCACTTTGACGGCCTGCACGGCGCCAAAGATCTCGCCCAAGAATCCGGTGACGGCGCTCTCGGCCTCGCGGCCGGCGCGCGCGTAGCGGAGGAAGCGGCCCCACAGCACACGCGCGAGCACCACGGTGCCGGACAGCGGCACGAAGATCACCAGCGTGATCGGCAGGTTGATGCGCGCCATGATGGCGATGGCCGCCAGCGCCGCCAGCAGCTTGGCGCCCGTATCGGGGAGCCACATTGGGAAGTCCGACGTCTCACCCACGTCGCCGCGGAAGCGGCTGAGCGCGTCGCCACTGGAAACCGCCAGCGGCAGCGCGGCCGGGCGACGGAGGATGCTCGCCAGCAAGTTGTGGCGCAGCAGCGCGCCCACCGTGTACTGGTAGGTCACCTCGCCCCAGACCATGCCCGAGGAAGTGGCCAGCCGCGCTAGCTCCACGGACACGTACAGCGCGATGAGCGCCCAGATGCCCACCGACGCGGGTGCCGCGTGGGTGAGCGTGTCGAAGACCGCCTTCTCGATCAATCCCGGCAGCACCCGCGCGCCATAGAACGTGACATTGAAGACGGCGTAGACGGCGAAGAACCACGGGCTGGAGCGGACGAGCCGCCACATGAAGGGCCAGGTGGCCATGTGGGCGGCCGCCACGCCCGAGCCAGCGGATGCTTCGGTCGCGGCGGGCGCGGGGCCCGGCGGGGCGACGACGCCAGATGTGCCGGTCGGGCCGGCGGTGGTCGTGAGCTCAGTCATACGAGTGTCTCCTCGAGCCCGGTGCGCAGCAGGTGCGCGAAGCGTGAATCGGGATCGGCGGCCAGGGCGCGGCGTGGGCCGTGCTCCACCAGACGCCCGTCCTCCAGGATGGCGATGGCGTCGGCGCGCTGGACGGTGCGCAGCCGGTGCGCAATGACGACCGCCGTGCGGTTCGCCAGCAAACGGTCCACGGCGCGCTCCAGCAGCCGCTCGGTGGCGGAGTCGAGGCGCGAGGACGCCTCGTCGAGCACGACCAGGCCAGGATCGCGCAGGAACACGCGCGCGAAGGCCAGGAGCTGGGCCTCTCCGGCGGAAAGACCCTGCCCGCCCGGCCCGAGCGGCGTGTCCAGCCCCGCCGGCAGGCCGTCCAGCCACTCCCCCAACCCCAGGTCGTCGAGGACGGCACGGATGCGCGTGTCGAGGACCGTGTGGTCGAAGAAGGTCAGGTTGTCGCGGACGCTCGCCTGGAAGAGCTGCACGTCCTGCGTCACCATGCCGACACAGCGGCGCAGCTCGCGGAGCGGGATGGCGCGCAGGTCGGCCCCGCCGAGCGTGATGGCGCCGGTGGTAGGATCGTAGAGGCGGAAGAGCAGCCGCGAGAGGGTAGACTTGCCGCTGCCGGTGCGCCCGAGCAGACCCAACACCTGCCCCGGCTCCAGGCGCAGCGAAATCGCGCTCAGGACGCTCTCGCTCGTGCGCGCGTCCGACCGCGCGTCGGCATTCCCGCCGGCGGCCGCGGCATCTCCCGCGTTGGACTCTGGACCGTCCGCGGCGTCGCCTGGAAGATCCAGCGCGCCGGCCGCGTCGTCGTAGCTGAAGCTCACGTCCCGCAGCTCGACCGCGAGGGGGCCAGTGTCGAGCACACCGGCGGTCATGCCGCCGCCCTCATTCATGCCAGGGACGTCGGAAACCGTGGGGGTCAGGCGCAGAAGCGCGCCCACCCGCCCCACGCTCGCCGCCGCCTGTTGGAAATCCTGCACCTGCTCGCGGATGGTATCCAGCGGGACGGCGACCATACCGATGTAGAAGACGATCAGATAGGCGGTGCCCAGGCTGATCTGGCCGTGCAGGTAGAGAAACGCGCCGATCGCCAGCCCGACGGCATAGCCCACGGCGCCGAGGAAGTTTGTGGTGATGAAGGTCAGATTGCTGACCACGCGCGCGGTGCGGAGCCGCTCCATGAGCGCGCGCATCAGGCCATAGAGCTGGCGCATGACATAGGGCTCGCCGCCATTGGGGCGGATGTCCTCGGTGCCGGCGATGCGCTCCTCGATGAAGCCATAGCCGTCGGCGCTGGCCTGGCGCGAGGCCGCCCAGCGCCCCACCGCGACCCGCTGGAGCGCGCCCAGGGCGAGGAAGGTCAGCAGGGCGTAGGCGGTCATGCCCAGCCCGGCGCGCACGTCGATGTGGAACAGCACGGCGAGCACGCCGAGCACCAGCAGCGCGTTGCCCAGCGTCTCCACCGCGAAGCTCGACAGAAAGTTCTCCAGGGTACTCACATCGCCATCCACGCGCTCGATCAGCGCGCCCGGCGTGTGCCGCTTGTGGAACGGCAGATCCAGGCGCAGGCAGTGGCGCGTAAGGTCGGCGCGCAGGGCGTTGGTAGCCGTCCAGCCCACATGCTGGCTCACGCGGAACGCGGCATACGCGATGCCCTTCTGCGTGACGGCGAGGGCGCAGAACACCACCGCCGCGCCGAGCAGGAGGCTTTCTGGCCCACCCGACTGCACGGTATCGAGGAAATAGCCGACCACCTGGGGATTCACCAGCTGCAGCGCGATGCTGCCCAGCAACAACATGCCCAGGAGGGCCACGCGCCCCCGCAGTGGGCGCAGATATCTTGCGAGCAACCTGAGGGGCACGCCGAGGGAGGTCAACACGCGGAGTGTCTCCTTGTGGGTATCTCGATGGATAGGTCGTCAATGCTGTGGATCGTGTGCGTGGGGATGTTGGTCAGCATCGGTGCATTCCTCTCGTTCAGGGGCAATCATGTTGCCGCCGCCCCTATCGGCCGGGCCGTCTCGCCCAGGCCGTCCAGCCACCCCGGATGCCGCCGGTTCGCCGCGGCACGCTGCCGCGGCACGCTGCCACGGAAACGGTCGCGCTCACCAGGATTCCGCGCACGACGAAACGGCCGCGGGGCATGCCCCACAGCCGGCAAACGGACGCGTCGCGGCCACGGCACGCGTGCCGTGGCCGGCGGGGGACCCAAGTCGCGCGGTCACATCGTGCCTCGTGTCGCGCGGTGGGGTACGGAGAGACAGCGCGGCCGCGGACGAGTGCGCCCGCGGCCATCTCGGCGATCGATCGACATCGTCGGCTCGCTCGGACCACTCACGTGGGCAGCGCAGGCTTGCGCCCTTCACCTTCCCCTCGCCACGGGGGCGTACGGTCGTACGCCCTCCGACTCCCCCTCGCCATCGCGGTAGGGGCGTACGGTTGTGCGCCCGGAGGGGGGTTGGGGGGAGAGGGCCCCATCACGCCCGCGTTCACTCGGGCGGATAGGTACGGTCAGGTCCGCGCGGATACGAACGCCGAGTGTGTCGGCGAACGTGGCGTGGACGGGCCGCTAGAGCAAAGGCCACCGATCGATTCGCATCAGGAGAACGAGACGGAGCGCACTGAGCGGACCAACGCCGCACTCTGGAGCGAAGTGCCCGTGAGCCGGCCGTGGTCGAGGGTGAACGCTGACATGGGTGCGCCTCCTAGCGAAAGTGGGGAAGGGCTCCCCCAGATCAAGCGGAGTATAACATGCGCCGCTGCCATCCGCAAGGCACGTACGCGCCGAGCCTACGCCCCCAACGTCGCGACGAACGTCCACGCGCCCTTGGTTCCGCAGGTGTAGAGGCTGAAGCCGGGAGAGGCCGCCGATGAGCCCGCCTGATCGAAGGTGATGGTCCCGGTCACCCCGGTGTAGTGCGCGGACGCCACCAGCGCCAGCACGGCGGCGCGCGTGGGGACCTTGCCCGCCTGAAGGAGCGACTGGATGGCGGTGATCTCGTCCATGGCGGCGTCGTAGGCGAGGGCGCTCTGCGGCAGGATCTGCGCGCCGGGATATGCCTGCTGGTAGGCCGCGACGAAGTCCTTGGCCGTGGGCAGCGAGAGGAGATTCGGGGCCGGCAGCAGCGCGGCGACGTTCCCGGTCGCCAGCGGATCGCCCACGGCGGCGACCCAGCCGGGGTTATTGGCCATCGAGCCGACCTCGAGCATGGGGAGTGCTGGCACGCCGCTGAGCGTCAGCGTCGCGCGCATCTCGGCGCCGGCGGCGGTCCCGCCGGCGAAGAACACCAGGTCCGGCGCCGCCGCGACGATTGCCGACACCGCTGTTTGCGTGCTCACCAGATCGCCCGTGGCGATCGCGCTGTGGCCGGCAACGCCACCGTGCTTCGCCTTCAGCTCGCGCTCGAACGCCGTCACCGCCGCCTGCCCATAGGGCGTGCCGTCGTCCACGACATAGACCGTGTGCGCCGCGAAGCCGTGCGCGGACGATGCGGCGACGGCCAGGTCGGCCGCGGTCTGCCCGGCTGCTGGGGCTGGTGGCAGCAGCGAGAGCGGCGTGGTGCCTCCGGGCGGCGCCGGGACGCTTTGGGCCGCGGCCGCGAGGGTCTCGCTCGGGCTGATCGCGACCAGATGCTGTGGCGCCAGGGCGGAAGTCGCCGCGCTCGCGGTCTGGCCATCGAAGGGGCCGACGACGCCCAGCACCTGCTGATCGGCCGTCAGGCTCCGCAGCGTCGCGGCCGGCGAGCCGCCCTCCTCGTCCACGTGGACGACGGCCAGCCGGTAGCCCTTGGCGCTCGTGGCATGCTGGGTCACGGCCAGATCTACGGCATTTACCATCGCCTGGCCGATGATAGCGTCGGCCCCGCTTTCGGGCAGCAGGGTGGCGATGGTCAGGATTTGGTCGGGCTGGGGCGCCCAGGGGAGCGCGCACCCCGCGAGCAGCGTGGCCAGCGCGCAGGCGAGCGCCAGGGTGAGGTGTGGCGCGGCGCCTCGGCGGGAAGGCGCGCGCACCGCGACATCACGTTCCCGCTCGCGCCCCGCCCGCATCATGCCGATTGCCCCCACTGGCCCGCCCTCATGGACTCGCCCGCACTGGTACGCCTCATTGGTACGAAATGAACAACGGTTGGGGAAAGATTTGCATGACCTGCGCGGGCGTCTGGAGTGGAATGTCGCGCGCGCCATTTGGGTCATCCTGGTAGGTGAAGAAAAGCTTATAGCCGCCGTACTGCCACAACGCCGACTGGACGAAGACCTGGTAGTCCCCCAGCTTGCCAGGGACCCCGCCGAAGCCATCCGACTGGAGCACCAGTGACACATTGGAATTCAGCTTCACGCCGCTCTTGTCGGGAAGCACGGCGGGATTCCACTGGTGCACGAGCAGCACTTTGCGTGGCAGACGATCGGTGAGCGCCATCTGCGCAAGGTGTTGGACGGCCCAGTTGATCTCGCTGGCATTCATCCATCCCAGGTAATAGGGGTACCCCTCGGCGTCGGCGTAGCCCTGCGGCGTGTTGGGGAAGTGGAACTCAGTGTCCAGCGCGAGCTCCGCGAACGGATACTTCTCCAGGTACTGATCGAGATGCTTGGTGACAGCGTCGGCTACCGGCTCCGTCCCGAGTTGCACGTCGAAGAACAGCAGCAGGTTGTGTTGCTTGCAGAAGGTGATGTAGGCCTGGATGGTCGCGTCGTCTGGCCACGAGGCGCACCACTGTGGAAACGCGTAGCACGGCTGGAGCACGTTGACGACCAGGTCGAGGCCGAGCTGCACCGGATGCGTCGGATCGAGCGCCGCGTACTGCTTGCCGAGCTGCTGAAAGGTCGGCAGATTTGCCTGCAACAGGTCCATGGTGGATGCCGGGCCGTTGAAATCGACACCGCCCACGATGCCGTACATGGCGACGATGCGGTTAGTCGGCAGCGGGGCGCCCACGCTGGGGTCGAAGGGCGGAGGCGTCGCCGTGTGGGTGGCGACGACAATCGGGGTCACCGCCGTGCCCGCGGATCCTCCGCCGCGGAGGCCAAGCGACTTCCCGGCGTGGTTGAGGTAGAGTGTCGAGGAAGCGAATCCCACCGCGAGGGAAAGCACGAACGCGAGCACGGCCAGAAAGCGCGAACGGCCTGATCCGCCGCCGCGTGACCGTGATCCACCGTAAGCGGGCTCCACCAATTCGCCTCCGTGCTCACCGCCCCACCGCACGCCCATCCGTGCGGCAGTATAGCCCTGCGGGGCGGCGGGCGCAAGTGCTTCGGGCCTATCTGCATGCGCTCGCCGAGGGTTTCGGCCAACCTCAAGCATGTTGCGGGCCACCATCCTGTTCGTTCTACCTGGTGGGAAAGGGAGGCGGATGATGGGTGGGGACCGCAAGTTCAGCGTGAGCGCACACGCCATGATTGTCCGCGGGCCCAGGGGTCGCGGCTGGCGGGCGTGGCTTCCGGTGCTCTGCCTGGCGCTCGTGCCCCTCGCCGCGTGCGCGCCGTTCGCCGCGGGCCAGACGCACCCGCTGGCAGCGCCGATTCCAGAGCCGCCGCCATTGCCGCCACGCGCCTCCATGGGAAGCTACGACCCGCGGCTCGCCGCCGTCAACGCGCGTATCGCCCACATGACGCTCGACCAGGAGCTTGGCCAACTCTTCATCGTCGAGTACCTCTACCCCGACGCCAATCACGACGACCTCAAGAATATGTTCACGCGCATGGGCGCGGGCGCCGTCATCCTCTATGCCTCCATGAATATCTACACCGTCCCCCAGACACGGGCGCTCACGCGCGCCCTGCAAGCCGCGGCGCCGATCCCGCTGATCATCGGCGCCGATGAGGAGGGTGGCGGCGACGACCAGACTAACCAGATCTTTGGGTCCCATCCCTCCGAGTCTGACATCGGCGGCACTGGCGACCCACGCGACGCCGCGCGTGAGGCCACGCGCATCGCGAAGGAGCTGCGCGAGCTCGGCCTGAACGCCACCTTCGCGCCGGTAGTGGATGTGGAGGCGCCCTGGCGGCGCTGGCTGCGCTCGTTTGGCAATTCGCCGGCGATGGTGTCGGCGATGAGCGTGGCCCAGGTGGATGCGCTGCAGCGACTCGACGTGATGGCCTGCCCCAAGCACTTCCCCGGCCTTGGCGCCGCCACTGTGAACCCGCACGTCGGGCTGCCGGTCATCGACAGCTCGCGCGCGTACATCGAGGCCAACGACTTCGCCCCCTACCGCGCCCTGATGAGCCACCACCCGGCGATGATCATGACCACCGACCTGCTCATGCCCGCGATCGACCCAACCATGCCGGCGGAGCTCTCGTATCCGATCGTCACCGGCATCCTGCGCAAGGAGCTGGGTTACGACGGCGTGGTGGTAACCGACGCGCTCTATATGGGCGGCATCACCGACAAATTCTCGATCCCCCAGGCGGGAGTGCTGGCCATCCAGGCGGGCAACGACATGCTGGAGGGCGCCTGGGACACCGACACGATGTCCGCGATGATGGACGCGTTGCGCGCGGCGGTGGCCGCGGGGCAGATCACCAGGGCGCGCATAGATGAGTCGGTGCGGCGTATCCTGCTGCTGAAGATGCGCTTCGGGCTGCTGCCCCCGCCGCGCGCGATCACGAGCCATGTGCGCGCGCTCGCCGCGGTCGCGCCCGTTGGCTCTGGGAACGCGGCCGGAAGCGCCCTGGATGCGCTCGTCCCCGATCCGCGGCGCCAGCTCTAGCGGCGCCGCGCGTGAGCCAGGCGGATGCCGCGAGGTGGGCACGTTTGCCCAAGCGCAATGTGATGGCATGTGCACCACGTGATGGCATGCGCCCCGTGGCCCAGCCGGAGGCGACCAGACGAGGTCCGCGCAACCACGGATGCTGGCATGGGCGACTCAAGCTCGTGTTAGGAACGGCAAGCGATGCTCACGGCGACAACGCACGCGGCCCTGGTGATCTCAGATGGCGGACAGATACGCATTGAACACGTGCCAACCAACGACCCACATGCTGGCGAAATCCTGGTCGCCCCCTTGCGCGCCGGCATCTGCGGCTCAGATCTCGACATGCTGCGCGGCATGCGACCGCTCGGCACCCGCATCCTTGGGCACGAGGGGGTCGCGGAGATCGTGGCGGTTGGCCCAGGCGTGTCCCAGTTTGTCGTCGGGCAACAGGTCACCTTCTGGCCGAACAATCCCCACGATCTCAATGACGTGCTTGTCAAAGTCATCGTCGACTTCACCAGTGAGGGTGACGACGTCGCGGCATTTGATCCGCGGCGGCGCCTGTCCTAGAAAACCCTCAGGAATCGCTCAGCCTCGCCGGCCAATTCGCGCACAATGTCTCCGGCCGGCTGAACTCTCGTCACCCCGCCGACCGACTCTCCGGCCCAGAGCGGCATCGCCTCGATGGTGCCGGTCACCTGGTCGGTGACGGCGAGCGGGGCGAACCGATGCACGTCCGTCGGTTCGCCCCCGTCGTGGTCAGGGCGTTGCCCAACGATCTCGCCCTGGTATGCCTCGGCGGCCTCTACCGACGAGCGCAGCACGCGATGGGGCGCGTGCTCCCAGCCATAGGAGAAGGCCTCCGTATACACGGAGTCTTCGGGTCGCGCGGCGATGAGCGCTTGCACATAGGTTGGATGAGCGTGCGCCTCCTCGGCCGCCACGAAGCGCGTGCCCACACGGACCCCAGCGGCCCCGGCGGCCAGCGCGGCGGCCATGGCGCGGCCACTGCCGATGCCCCCCGCGGCGACGACCGGGACGCTCACCGCCGCAAGCACCTGATCGAGCAGCGCCAGCAGACCGATGTGACCCTGTACGTGGCCGCCCGCCTCTGTCCCCTGCGCGACGACGAAATCGCAACCGGCCCGATCGGCCGCGGCGGCCGCATCCACCGACCCCACCTGCCAGCACGCCAGCGCTCCGCCAGCGTGGACGATCTCGACGAGCGCCGAATCCGGGGTGCCCCAGAAGAAATCCACCACCCGTGCGTGCGGCGCCGCGGCGCGCGCCCAGCCTCGCACTTCCTCCGGATCCTCATCGTCCATGAAGAGCACGTTCGCGCCGATCGCCCCACCGCTTGCTCCACCACTCCGATGGCGTGCCTCGTCGAGAAATCGGGCGATGCGCTCGGGACTCATCCCCCGAACCGAGACCAGACCGAGCCCACCGGCTTTGGCCACCGCGCCCGCCAGCTCCGGATTGGCCAACTGGCCCATGCCGGCCTGCTGGATTGGGACCGAGCAGCCTACCATCTCGGTAAACCGCGTCGTGAGCATGGAACACCTCCTCAGGGTGCCGCGCGAGGAGGACCGCTTCACCAGCGCACGCTCAGCCAGCGCATGCGGCCGGAGCGGTGCCTGACAAGCGGTGACCCGCGCCACTCAGGCCGCGTGCCCGGCGCGCGCCCCGTGATATCGCGCCCCGCCCGGATCTGGCCGACGATGTCCGTGAACTCCACCGCCGCGAATGCGCGGAGTATACCACCGGGCGAAGGGAATCGCGAGCGCGGCGCTCAGCTGCCGGCGGCAACCTCGGGCGTGTCATACTCGATGAGCGTGGACCAGTCGGGGATGGCCAGTCACATGCCGCTCTGGCCGTCGAAGTGCGCCGTCGCCTGGACTTGCTGGACCTCGTCATAGATCGTCATGCGTTCTCCTTCTTCCAGGGAAGGGACGTCATCCTCCTCGGGATCACCGAGCACGACCTCGTCGATGTTCGGATCCGGATTCTGCATGATGGTGTTGAAGTCCACCAATAGGTGCCGCATAGGGCACTCTCCTCGGCTCACGGTTGCGGCGCGAAGCGCTTGTATGGGTTCTTCCGCCGGTCCAGGGCAAACGCGTCGGCCAGCGCTTGAGCCGCGTCGTGCGGCAACCTACGGCCCACCGGCATCAGAGGAAAACGAAACAGCTCGTCCGTAGACGTTGTACCACGGCACCTTGACGCGCGGCTCCCAAGGCTGGGCTGGTGTTAGATGGTGGTATGATGCCGGGAGAAACAGCGCTCAGCCGTGGAAGGACATCCTATGCTCGACTTCAAGGCCCTCGCGTTCCCCGGCAAGCACCAGCCGGTCTTCGCGCCGCACGGCGTCGTGGCCACCAGCCAGCCGCTGGCCGCGCAGGCGGGGCTCGACATCTTGCGCCGCGGCGGCAACGCCGTGGACGCCGCCGTCGCCACGGCGGCAGCGCTCACCGTGGTTGAGCCGGCCTCCACGGGCCTGGGTGGCGACGCCTTCGCGCTGGTCTGGGATGGTGAGCGTCTCCACGGGTTGAACGGCTCCGGGCGCGCGCCCGCCACCCTCACCTCGGACGTTGTCCGCGCCCGCGGCCACGAATCCATGCCCGATCGTGGCTGGCTCGCGGTGACGATTCCCGGCGCGCCCGCCGCCTGGCGGGACCTGCACGCGCGCTTCGGTCGGCTCCCTTTCGCGGAGCTCTTCACATCGGCCATCGGCTATGCCGAGGACGGCTATCCGGTCTCGCCGATCGCGAACTGGCACTGGCGCTTCGCCGTCGAACAGGTCCACGCGGAGCTGCGCGGCCCTGAGTACGACGCCTTCGCGGCGCTCTTCGCGCCGGGAGGACGCGCTCCGCGCGTGGGCGAAACCTGGCGGAGTCCGGAGATGGCGCGCAGCCTGCGCCTGGTCGCCGCCAGTGCCGCCGACGCGTTCTACCACGGCGAGATCGCCGAGGCCATCGCCCACTTCGCCGCGCGCAGCGGTGGCACCATCACCGCCGAGGACCTCGCGCGGCACACGAGCACCTGGGTCGCGCCGATCTCCACCACGTACCGCGGCTTCGAGGTCTGGGAGATGCCGCCCAACGGCCAGGGGCTCGCGGCGCTCATCGCGCTGAACATCCTGGAGGGCTTTGACCTGGCGCGGCATCCGCGCGAGTCCGTCGCGAGCTACCACCCGCAGATCGAGGCGATGAAGCTGGCCTTCGCCGACGCCGAGCGCTACATCGGCGATCCCGAGCACGCGGCCGCGCCGACCGAGGGCCTGCTGGCCAAGAGCTACGCGGCGCGACGCCGGGCGCTGATCGGCGAGCGCGCCCTCGACCCCGTGCCGGGCAACCCAGCGCGTGGCGACACGGCCTATCTCTGCGCGGCCGACGCCGATGGCATGATGGTCAGCTTCATTCAGTCCACCTACAGCTCGTTCGGGTCACATGTGGTGGTGCCGGGGACGGGCATCGTGCTGCAGAATCGCGGCAGCGGCTTCACCCTGGAGGCCGGCCACGCCAACGAGCTGGCTCCCGGCAAGCGTCCCTTCCACACGATCATCCCGGCGTTCCTCACCCGCGACGACCAGGCCATCGGCCCCTTCGGCGTGATGGGCGGCCACATGCAGCCGCAGGGCCATGTGCAGGTGGTGGTGAACACGGTGGACTACGCCCTGGATCCGCAGGCCGCGCTCGACGCGCCGCGCTGGTCGTGGTGGGGCGAACGCTTCACCAAGTATGAGCCGGGCGTGGACAGCGCCATCGTGGAGGGGCTGGCCGCGCGCGGCCACGAGGTGGAGGTCGATCCCGAGGTGGACTGGGCCGGCCGCGGCCAGATCATCTGGCGCCTGCCCGGCGGCGGCTATGTCGCGGGCAGCGACCCACGTGGGGATGGGCAGGCGGCGGGCTATTGAGCCCACGGACGAGCGTGCGCTGTGAGGGCCGGCTGGTGTGATACCATCTCGGGGCGGCCGGTCGCCAGTGAGACGGGTGAACATGCCGGCGACCACGGGCGGGAGCGGTTGACGAGCAGGGGCACTGAAGGGCGCGGGTAATCATGGCCTCGGGGCGGATCGTGGGGGCGGCGGGCAGACTCGCTTGGGGACCATGCGGAATTGAAGGTCCGCCTGTAATCCTGAGCTACGGGTGGATCGTGGGGCCAGCGGGCAAAGGAGGGCGAAGGTCCGACGATGGCTCGGCCAGTGGGCGATTTTCGAGGGGCGAGTCCGCTGGCATGAGGCGTGCCGAGGGCGGGGCGCCGCTAGAGGCTTGCCGACGCCGCTCGCTTAGTTCTGAATTGATGCCTATGGGGCGTTCGGTGAAGGCCCGGCGCCACCAAGTTGGAAGCCTTCGCTCAAGTCGGGATGGCCTGAAATGAGGTGCCGAGCGTGTCGTCCAGCACGAATCCCACGAATGCGCGGAGCGAACGGTATGATGTGGTGGTGGTTGGCGCCAGCTTCGCCGGGCTGACATTCGCGAGCGTGGCAGCCACGCGCGGTCTGCGCGTGCTCGTGCTGGAGCGCGACGCCAGCGTAGGCGGCGTGGTGCGGACGACGGGCGTGCTCTTCAGCGATGTGCTCGACATTGTGGACGTACCCCAGCGCTACCTGATGAACTCCGTGCGGCGCATGAGCATCCGCCCGCCGAACGGGCGGACGATCGAGATCGGCGCGCACGCCTACCGGTTCTACATGGCTGATGTGACGGGCATGCTGCGCTGGATGGCGGAACAGGCGGAGGATCACGGCGCGGAGGTGCGCGGCGGCGCCTCGTTCGTTGACGCCACGCGCGAGGCCGACGGTGACATGCGCATCGTCTATGGCGCGGCGGCCGGCGACACCTCATCAGGCGCTGGCGTGGACACCGACACGGCGCCAGCTGGCCCGACGGTTCGCCGCGAGGTGCGGGCACGCTTCCTCATCGGCGCGGATGGGACGCACTCGTCGGTAGCGCGCCGGCTGGGGCTGGACCAGAACACCCACTTTCTGGCCGGCGCGGAGTGGCTTGTCGAGGGCGTGGAGATCGACCGCGAGACCTTCTATCTGTTGATGGACCACCAGCTCGCGCCCGGGTATTGCCTCTGGCTGGCCCCCCACAGCGAGATCGCCGCGCTCGGCGTCGCGGGGCATCAGCGAACGTTCAAGCCGACGGAGTCGCTGGAGGCGGCACGCACGCGCTTCGCGGACGTGGCCGACTTGGGCGCTATGCGGATCGTGCGGCGCAAAGGCGGCGTGATCCCGACGGGTGGGCGGCTGCGCCATGTCTATCGCGACGACGAACGCGGGCGCGTCCTGCTGCTGGGCGACGCGGCGGGGCTCTGTGGCGCGGCCACGGGCGGGGGCATTTATCCGGCGCTCATCTGCGGCCGGCTGGCGGCGCACGCGGTGGCCAACGAGGTGCTCAACGGCGCGCGCGGCGCGGTGCGGTCCTACCTCGGTGATCTCGGCCGCGCGGGCGGGCTGGGACCTTACCTGCGTGTCGAGGATTGGCTGCGCGCGGCGATGGACCGGGTCGGCTCGAACGCCGACATGGACGCATTCTACGCGCTCTTCGCCAGCCCAGCCGGGCACGAATTGCTGGAGCGCACGCTCTTCCAGACGCCGATCCTGGGGATGAACAGCCATTTCTTCAGGCTGCTGCGCGGCCTCGTCGCTCACCAGCCCAGCCTGTACGGCTCGGCGCTGCGGGCGGCGTGGGACCGGATGTTGGCGGCGCCGCGGAGCCGAATCGCCACCTCAGACGCGTGAGCGGTGCTGTCGGGCGCGCGGCGTCGAGCGCGCGGGGTCGAGCACACGGCGCTCAAATGCGTGAGAGGCGTACGGCGAGGGTCGCGGCGTATTCCTGGTAGCCCAAGGCACGCGCCAGCGCCAGCGCGGGCAGATTCGCCCGCAGGGCCTGGAAGTGCATGATGTGGCCCTGGTCCAGGCCATATTCCGTGGCGGCGCAGACGATCGCGCGCCCGTGGCCGTGGTTGCGATACGCGGGATGGGTGAGGACGCCAACGTCGAGGAAGGGATCGTCGCGGATCTCGGCGGTGCCGGCGGCGGCGAGCTCGCCGCCAGCGAGAAAGGCGCCGAATAGCGGCTCGCGGTACGGGTCCAGGCCGCTCTGCTCCCATTCGGCCTCGCCGCAGGCGCCTTCGAGCCCGCGCAGAATCGCCTCGTCGGACGGCCCAAGTTGGCGCACACTAGAGGAGTCGGCCGCCTGGAAATCGGTGGAGTCGGCATAGCCCTGCCAGGTGGGCCCGACGAACTTGCCCACGGCGGACCCGAAGCCATGGACCAGGAACTGAGGATCGAAGACTTCGTCCGGTGTGTGTCCGCGCACCGCCATCGACACGGCCTCGACGAGCGCCTCGGGAACGGACATGACGCAGGAGGGTCCGCGCCGGAAGAGGTAGGCGCCCTGATAGCCCTGAAGAGCGACGTGGCGGACGACCATGAGGTTTGGTTGGTAGAGGTCGGCGGGCTGGCATCCAAACGTGGCCGCCCAGTAATGGTCAATCGTTTCGCGCGTGGTCTGCATGGTCATTGGCGGGGCCGGCTCTCTCTCGTAGTAGGAGGTTTCATAAGGTCATGCGCTTGTTTGGCGGCGTGCCTCAGCAATGCACGTGAGACATTATAGATCGGTGTCGGCTCCCCAGGCCTCGTTCTGGAGACAAATGTCACATGCCGCCGGTTCCGTACTCCGACGATGACTCCGAAAAAGACTATGAACGGCTTGTCGACCCGCGCGACGCTCTGATTGGCCGCATTGGTGTAGTCGATGCTCACCCGCGCGCCGATCGTTGGCGCGCTCCTCGAGCGGTCTGCGTCCGAGCGAATCCCGGAGCTGTCGTCAGGCGAGCGGGCCGCCCGACGCAAGCGCGTCAGACCAATTTTGGAGACTCCCGTCGGGTGACTTCGTGGCCGAGGGCCCGTAGGGGCGTTCGGTTGAACGCCCCCCGCGGTTGCAACCTCATAGCGACCTGGCGTCGACACGTTGGCCGCGGGCCGCTCGGGGCGCGTGTTGCGGCCGCTGGCGGGCGGGGTGGCGGGGCGAGGAGGCGGAATTGAAGTTCCGCGCGTAATCCTGAGCTCCGCGCATCTCGTGCGAGCGGCGGACAACGGAGACGGCGGGGATGTGCCTGAGCCGTCTGCAGTCTCTTCGGTTGATGCCTAATTGGGATTTCGTTTGAACGCCCGCACGGTTTCAACCGCCAAGGCCACGACCGCGGATCACCACGATTTGGTATCACTCACGCACGGGCGGCCAGAGCCGGGCGAAGCGATGCGGCGGCACCCGCGCGGCGTAGAGAGCGCCAACCAACATGGCGGTTGCCTGAGTCCGCGCCAATCCCCAGCTCCGGAGGCGCCGGGCGGAGGTCTCCACCTCCGCGTCCAGCAGCACCGTAGGCCCGTAGCGCGCCAGGCGCGCGCTGAACTCCAGGTCCTCCATGAGCGGCCACGGGCGAAAACCGCCGAGCGCGAGGAAGACGGTGCGACGCACGAAGAGCGCCTGGGCGCCCGTGAACGTGTGCGTGACCAGCGCCGACTTCGTCACCATGCGCGCCAGCGCCCGGTAGGCGGGACGCGGGTCGTCGAAGCGCAGGCGCGAGGCGCCGCCCAACACCTCGGGGTCCTCGAGCGCGTCCAGCATGCGCTGGACGCAATCGGGGCCGAGGATCGTGTCGGCGTGGGGGAAGAGGAGCACGTCGCCGCTGGCTGCGCGCGCCCCGGCGTTCAGTTGGATGCCGCGCCCACGACGCGTGGAGATCACCCGCGCGAGGGGCCGGGCGCGCGCGATTGTGTCGTCGGTGCTCTGCCCATCGACGACGATGAGCTCCGCCTCTGGGACCCGCTCGCGGGTGATCCGCAGGGTCCGCTCGATGATCGACGCCTCATTCAGCGTGGGGATGATGACCGTATACGTGGTCGGTCCGCGCGGCTCGGCCATACGCGTCCCTTCCTCCACTGGTGGCGCGGCCGCTCGCGCGCGAGCGGCCTGGCAAAAGTGCGACTGTGGCGCGTTCCAAGCTCGAAATGAGCACCGCAAGGCGAGTGACGTCGCGCCGTGATTCGTCGCGCCTCTCTAGTAGGGTACACGGCGAACGTTACACGGATGCTAACTTGCGGCGAGGTCGCCGCGGCTTGGCGCGCCCACACGCGCGGGTCGAGACTCGGATGCGAGAAGCGAACCACGCCCGCTGATCGCGTGGATGTCACATCCGCGCGCCCTCGACCCTCTCATGGTGTGGCACCTGGACTCGCACGGGATGGGATTCCAACGGGTGGCCAGTCGCGCCGCGAAGCGGTGTTCTCATGAAAACGGAGGGTAGATCGAATGAAGGTATTGGTTGTGCCCAGACTCCATAAAGGCGCCACGGTGGAGGAGCTTCAACCACATGCGACCGAGGAGGTTCGTGCCGTTTGGGATCTCTATGCGGAGGGGATCCTGCGCGAGGTCTATGCCCGATCGGACCGACCGGGCGGGACGGTGTTGATGGCCGAGTGCGCGAGCGTCGACGCCGCGCGAGAGGCGCTGGCGGTTCTGCCGCTCGTGCGGTTGGGATTGCTTGATCTCGAGATGATCCCACTTGCCCCGTTCACCCACCTGACGCGACTCTTTGAGCCGGCGACCACGGCCGCGGACGCTCGCGGCGCCGCCTGACCACGGCGATGTGTGGCATCTCATCGATGTCGGCCAGACCACCGCAATGCCTGGCGGCGCCGCGCATGCCTAGCTGACTGTGATGACGACGTTCATGACCGGATGCACCGTGCAGGTCACCTCATACGTGCCAGGGGTCGTGAACGTGATGCTCATGGGAGGGGCGCCCGCGTTGAACGTGATCCCACCGGCCGCGTTCAGCGCGGCCGGCCCACTGACATTGGGTGCGCAGACCTGATTGTGGCCGAAAAAGAGGATGTGGAAGGACCCGGTGGCGGCGGGATCGACCAACGTGACGGCGGTGCCGGCTTTGACGGAGATGGCCTTCTGGACAAAGTTGACCGAGGCCATATCCACCTCATTTTCGGCACCTCCGCCACCTCTGGCGCCATTGCCCCCCGCCGCGGCGCCACACCCGACCAGCACCATTAGCAGACCCAGCACCACCGGAAGCGAGAAGCGCAAAGCGAGTCGTTTCAAGGCGAGACGTTGCACGGCGAGTCGTTCCATTGAGGGAGGGTATCCTTTCGCGGGCCGGGACACGGATCATGTCCTGATTGGACGGACAATCTGGCGTCATGAGTGGGCTGTCCGCCGGCGCTGGGTGGGATGACCATCCTGCGCGCGGGCGTGGGCCGGAGCGTAGCGAACCGGGTGCGCGAGGAGCGCCAGCGGCGGCAATCCCCGACGGGATAGGCGCGCCCACGGCCCGCGCTGGAGCCACGCGCTCACCGGCTCGGTCAGCAACACGAGGCTACCCAGAGCCAGCAGCAGGCCGGGATCAAGGGCGCCATTGAACGCGATGGACGGCATGAATCCCTGCCAGGGGGCGCCATCCAGCAGGTAATAGGTGAAGCCGAGCCCCAATGCTCCCAGGGCCGCCAGCATCGCCAACCAGACGATCGCGTGGCTGATGGCCATGACCGCGCTCGTGCCGCGGGCGGGGAGCCGGCGCACGATCCACGGCACCACGAGCACCGCCAACCCGCCGGCCATCAGACCCAGGCCGGCCAGCGTCTCCGCCGACTCCACCAGCACGCCAAACACGGCCCCGTTGGGCAGCACGACACCGCGTAGCAGGCTGGCGACTGGGCCTGGTATTGTGCCCGCGCGGAGCGTGCCGCAGAGGATGCGGCTGAGGCAGCGCGGAAACGTCCCGAGCAAGAGCTTGTCTGTTCCGGCGAGGAGCCATGCGTATCCGAGGAGCAGTTGTAAACCGCCCCGCGTCACCGGTCCCATCGACTCCCCGATTCCGCGGTGGGACCGTTCGCCCGCTCGCCCCGAGGGCATCGCCCACCACGCCAGATTCAACGTTTGCCGGCATCTCCACGCGCCTACTCCCTTCGTGTCTGAGCAGCCAGACGGTGGCCCGATCCTCGGACCACTGGTGGGGCGCGCACGCGCCCCTGTTGCCCCTATGGCTTGTGTCCACGTGGATCGTGAGCGCGACGGGATACGCGCGCTACGCCAGATTACGAGAGTCATTCGGGATGCCAAGCCAGAGGGGCCGGACTCGTCAACCGCGGCGCACGCGAGCGCGATGCCTCTGGCAAGCGACACCGCCACCCCGCGCCGCCACACGCAGCCTGTGTCACATATGTGAGGCGTCGGCCCTCTCACGGTGTGAACCGGCGTGGGGCGCCCGTCGGGACAGCGTTTCCTGATAAGAGTGGGCGTGCCCTACCCGCCGGGCTGAAAGGAATACGGTGATGACCAGCACGCGACACCCACCACGGCGTCCGCCGAGCGCCGCGCCTGCGGCGCGGCGCGGCCGCCGTACCCCACGCACCGCACGGCTCCGCGCGATCGCCGCGGCCGCGCGTCTTCTGAATCCGGTCATGCGGTCACTCGCCGGAAGACAGCATGTGGCACTGTTCGCCCAGGTGCGACACTGCGGGCGCCGCACTGGCCGCGCCTACATCACGCCCGTGACTGCGCGACCAACGGCGGATGGCTTTGTGGTCCCGCTGACCTTCGGCGAGGGGAGCGACTGGATACGCAATGTGCTGGCGGCCGGAGGATGT
>JANWHL010000125.1 GCA_025450405.1 Ktedonobacterales bacterium | reverse complement strand
CGGAGCTGGGGCGGCTGCTGGACACGTGGCTGCCGATGGCGAAGCACCTGCTGGATGGCTATGTGCACACGTTCGAGGCGATCGAGGTGGCGGTGCGCGAACGGGGCCGGCTGATCTCGCTGGGCACGCTGGCGGCGGGGCTGACCCACGAGCTGAACAATCCCGCCGCGGCGGCCCGGAGCGCCGCCGGCGACCTGCGGGCGGTGGTGGACCGGCTGGGGAAGCAGGTGGGCACGTTCGCGACGGGCGAGCTGACGCCCGCGCAAATCCAGACCGTGCTGGCGCTCCACGCGGAGGGCCTCCAGGCGGAGGCGATCGGGCGGTCCGCCGGCGTGCCCAGCCGCGGCGCGGTGGAGACGGCGCGGTTGGAGGAGGCGATCGGCACCTGGCTGGAAGACCATGGGGTGGCGAATGAATGGGACCTCGCGCCGGTGTTCGTCGCCGCGGGGCTGGACCAGGCGTGGCTCGCCAAGGCGGAGGAGGCGCTGGGCGGCGGGGGGCTGAGCGCTGGGCTGAACTGGGTGGCCGACGCGCTGCTCGCCACGGCGCTGGTGGACCAGATCGAGGACGCCACCGGGCGGATCTCGCGGCTGGTCTCCGCGGTCAAAGATTATTCGGCCGTGGATCGCGCGGCCGTGCGGGAGGTGGACATCCACGAGGGGATCGAGAAGACGCTGCTGATCCTGGGGTACAAGCTGCGGACGGGGGTCGAGGTCATGCGCGACTACGATCCCGATCCGCGGCCGGTGCTGGCCGACGGCAGCGAGCTGAATCAGGTCTGGACGAACCTGATCGATAACGCGATCGACGCGATGGGCGGGCACGGGCAGGTGCGCATCCGAACGTGGCACGACGCGCACGCGGCGCTGGTGGAGATCGGCGATGAGGGACCGGGGATTCCCGCTGAGCTCGCCTCGCGGATCTTTGATCCGTTCTTCACGACCAAGGATGTGGGCAAGGGGACCGGGCTGGGGCTCGATATCGTGCGGCGGATCGTGGTCGATCGGTATCACGGTGAGGTGACGGTGGACTCGAAACCGGGGGACACGCGTGTGCTCGTCCGGCTGCCGGTGGCGGGTATGGGCTAATACCCGAACGTGGTGTGTCGTCGCGAGTTTCAGGCGCCTGAAGACGGGGACCAGGCGCCTGAAGACGGGGCTGGAAGCCTCCGGCTACGAAGGCCACGCAGGTGGCCTTTTCGGAATTAGTATAAGCGGGTTGCCCGGCCGCCTGAGGGATTCTGGCTACACGGCATCGGCCCTACACGGCATCGATTGGAGTTTGGTCGGGTTTGCGTGTCGCGCGAATCCGCTTGCCGGTGAACGGACCGCCCAGCACGGCGCTGATGTAACACACGTCAAACAGGCCCGCGCTCAACGGGAAGACGCTCCATGCCAGTGACAGCAGGCCGAGCGGGCTCTCCCTGAAGATGATGCCGGTGACGAGGAACCCTGTGCCCGCGACGATGCGAAAGGCGCGCCCTAAGGGGCTGTTGAGAAATCGCGAAAATCGCGATTGATTGAAGGCGTCCGCCAACGTGCTCATCCTCTCTCCTCGTGCGGTCCGCGTCCCCCCACCCAGGGCGGACGTTGGCCCGCGCCGCTATCATCAGGTGACCTGAGATCAGTGTACGGGGAGGCGCCAGGCCAGGCAATGACCGTGGCGCGGCGCTTCTTGATTGAAACGCCGGAATGACTGATACCGAATCTGGATGAGGCGTCGTGGTGCCCTGGCGGTTGAAACCGCGGCTAGGGGCCTTCGGCCGCGCGCGAAGTCCACCTTCGTGGACTCCTCAGAAATGGTATGAAACGCTGGGATGCGGGGATTTCCTAGCGGTTGGGGGGCCCACGATGGGGCGAGTGGTCGCGGTCCTGGCGGCCATGGCGTTGGTGGGGATGCTGGTCTTCGTCGGCATGACGATCGATCTGGCCCTTCACGGCGCCTACGTGAGTGGCGGTGTGGAGCGCTTCCCGGGGGCCGAAATGGTCGCGGGTGTTAGTGGCGCGATCGCGCCGCTGGGTCTGCTGGCGCTGCCGCTGGGGACCGTCCTGGGGCTGGTGCTGACCCTGTTATCGGCGGGGTTCGTCGCGAACATCCCGGCGGCATTGCTGACGCTGCCCGCGCCGGTGGCGCTGGTGATCTATTGCGCGCTGGCCCCGAGGGCGCGTCTGGGTGGTTCAGGAATCGCGGGGCGAGGCAGGTGAGCGCAGCAGGACCCAGGCGGCGGCGACCGCCACCGCCCAGACGGGCGCCATGGTGATGAGGAACGGGCGCAGGGTGTCGCTCGCGGAGTGGGAGGTGCGGTCAAACGCGCCGAACACGAGTACGGTGCCGAAGAGCAAGAGCGCGAAGGCGACGATGAGGCCGGCGATGCGAAGGCCGCGCATGGTGTGTGCTCCTGTCCGCTCGACAAATGGCGCCGCTGGCGCGCCTCGTGGTGAGCATACCACCGCGCGCGTCGCCTGGCGGGCACTTGGGTGCGGCGCGGGGCGAACTCGGGGTCAGGGCTATCCCATGTACCGCTCGAACCAGTCCCCGATGGCCGGGTAGGCGCGGAGCTGAGTGGACTCGCGGAGCATGAAGTGGCCCTCGTCGGGGAAGATGAAGAGCTCGGCGGGGAGGTCGCGGGCGCGGACGGCGGCGACGATCTGCTCGGCCTCGTGGACGGGGACGCGGGGGTCGTTGGCGCCGTGGAGGACGAGCAGGGGGGTCTGGATGCGGTCGGCCTGGAAGAGCGGCGAGATCGCGCGCAGGAAGTCGGCGTCGCGCTCGGGGTCGCCGTACTCGACGGCGCGGAGGTGGCGGCGCCAGGGGGCGGTGCGCTCGAAGAAGGTCAAGAAATTGGCGATGCCCACGATGTCCACGGCGGCGGCCCAGAGGTCGGGATAGCTGGTGATGGCGGCGAGGACCATGAAACCGCCGTAGCTCCGGCCCATGATGCCAATGCGCTCGGGATCGGCATCGCCCGCGCGCACAAGCCACTCGACGCCGGCCTTGAGGTCGGCCACGCTCTCGGGGCGGCGGTGGATGTCGTCGAGGTGGATGGAAGTCTTGCCGTAGCCAGAGCTGCCGCGGACGTTGGGGGCGAAGACGGCGAAGCCGCGGCTGAGGTAGTACTGGAGCGGCGGCATGGCGGGGGCGGCGTGGAGGGGCCGGAACTGCGACTCGGGGCCGCCATGGACGAAGACGATGACGGGCATGCCAGCGGCCGTGGCACGGTGGGTGTCGGTAGGACGGTAGTAGTAGGCGGGGATCTCGCGGCCGTCGAAGGTGGGGTAGCGGACCAGCTCGGGCTCGATCAGGACGGCGGGGTCGAGGCCGAGGGGGATGTGGGTGAGCTGGCGCGTGGCGGGCGCTGGGGGCTCCGCGTCGGGGGACGCGGGGGCGGCGGGCGCAATCGCGGGGGGGAGATCGGTCGTGCCGGGGGTGGCCAGCCAGATGTTGCCGTTGTGGCGCGTACCGTTGAAGTCGAAGGCGAGGTGGGCGCCATCGGGCGACCAGGCGAGGCCGGCCGCCACGCCCGCCGGGAGCGCGGGCGCGGGCAGATCGCGGCCGGTGGCGAGGTCGTGGAAGACGAGTCGCGAGCGGCCCTCTTCGTTCAGCGCCCAGGCGAGGTGACGACCATTGGGGGCGACGGCCAGGGAGGTGGCGTCCCAGGGGGTGTCGGCGAGCACGCGGAGGGTGGGCCGGTCTGGTGAAGCTGGGTCGGGAGCGGGCGCGGCCAGGTCCAGCGCGGCGGGCGCGGCGAATTCGCGATCGACGTTGGTGAGGATGTAGAGGGTGCGGCTGTCGGGCGCGAAGCTGGGATCGGTGTAGGCCGCTTCGCCGTCGTGGGGGGTGAGGAGTCGCGGCGCGCCTGTGGCGGCGCCGGTCGCGGGGTCCAGCGGGACGAGGAAGAGGTCGTCGTCGAGGTTGGTGTTGTCGCGGCTGACGATTAGCGCCGCGCCGTCGGGTGACCAGGCGCGGGCGGTGAGGGTGGCGTCGCGCTCCAGGACACAGCGCCGCGAGCCGGTGGCGAGGTCCATGGTCCAGATGTCGAAGTAGGCGGGGTGGCGGGTGTTGCTGGCGTAGGCGATGCGCTGGCCGTCGGGCGACCACGCGCCGAAGCGATGGATGGCGTCGGTGGTGGTGAGGGCGCGCGGCGCGCCGCCATGCGGTGCCACGAGGTAGAGGCGGTCGCGTTCGTCGCCGTCGGTGTCCATGGTCACACGCTGTTGGTCGCCCGCGGGCGACCAGTGGACTTCGCCGACGCGGTCGGGGAAGTCGGTGAGCTGGCGCGCGGCGCCGGTGGCCAGGGTGACGATCCATGCCTGGTCGAGTCCGCTGGTGTCGGCGATGTAGGCGATCTGGGCGCCGTCGGGGGACCAGGAGGGTTCGTGCGCGCGCCGGACGCGGAGGTAGCGGGTGAGGGTGTCGTGGTCGGTGGCGGGCTGACTCATGGGGCGTGCTCCCTTGGGACGGACGGAACGGAGGTCACCAGAGTATGAAACCACAGAGAGTACGGAGGACACAGAGGAGGGAGCGGAGAACCTCACCCCGGCCCCTCTCCCGCGAGGAGACGGGAGTCAGGCGCCCGCGACGGGCGTTGGTGAGGGTGGAACGGGTGGTGGGGCGGGCATGCGGAATGGAAGTTCCGCGTGTCATCCTGCGCGTCGAGGACCGCGTGCGGGCCACGGGCTATTTTCGACGGAATCATGATCTCCGTGCGGTGTGGACCACCCACCGTCGATGCGCCAGCGGAATTATCAGTGGCCATCGCCAGGAGGACCGGGAGGTGGCCGCGGGGCTGAACTGGGCCGCGGTAGAATTGTAGCAGTGAAGACACGACGCATACCGGCGGGATGGAGATCCGCTGGGTGCGGGAATCGGCGCGCGGGGGCGGCTGGGGTCCGCACCTTGCAAGACGATGTGCTTTCGCCTACACTGCTCGCGGGGCCGCCGCGGGCGCGTGTCTGGCGCTGAGTGGAGGGCTGTGCGGTGGGGGGTCGAGTCGTTGAGGGCCGAGTGGAGGAGTCACGCGTGCGCCAACTGCCCAACATCCTCAGCACCGGCCGCCTGATTCTCACCATCCCGCTGGTAGTGCTCATTCTGATCAATACGCCGGCGGCGTACCTGGTGGCGACGGGGCTCTTCATCGTCGCGGCGGTCAGCGACACGCTGGATGGCCGGCTCGCGCGCAAGTATCGCCTGGTCAGCAATCTGGGTGTCTTCCTCGACCTGACGGCGGACAAGGTCTTCGTGGCGGCGCTGCTGGTGGCGCTGGTCCAGGTGGGGCTGGTGCATGCGTGGATCGCCATTGTGATCATCGCGCGGGAGTTCCTGGTGGCCGGGCTGCGCTCGCTGGCGGCGGCGCAGGGGGTGGTGATCCCGGCGGGGAAATTGGGCAAGCAGAAGACGCTGCTGACGCTCTGTGGGTTGGGGGGCATCCTGCTGGCGCGCGGGCTGCGCGGAGCGACGGCGTTCCCGCTGGGGCTGGCGTCGGCGCGGCACAATCCCGCGAGCGCCGCGGACTGGCTGCTGGTCGCGGCGGACGTGGTGCTGCTGTGGGCGGTGCTGTGGACGATCCTCTCGGCGTATGAGTATCTGCGAGGCGCCTGGGGGCTGCTGACGCAGGCGGAGGGGGCGCCGATGGAGCGGGGGGAGTGAGGCGGGTTAGCGGGCTTTGTCGCCCAGCTTGCGTTCGGTGCCTTTGAGGAGCCGGTCAATGTTGTCGCGGTGGGAGAAGATGATGAAGGCGGCGCCCCCGGCGATGAAGATGAGGTGCTGGTAACGGTCGTGGCCGGTGGCCACCAGCACGGCCTCGGCCACGGCGGCGCTGGCGCTCGCGACGATGGAGCCGAGCGAGACGTAGCGGGTGGTGGCGATCGGGATGATGAACCCGAGAGCGCCGAAGAGGCCCGTGAGTGGGTTGATCGCGAACATGGAGCCGCCGCCGGTGGCGACGCCGCGACCGCCCTGGAAATGGATGAAGACGGAATAGTTGTGGCCGAAGAGGGCGCCGAATCCGGCGATCACCTCGCCCCAGAGTCGCAGATTGTCCCACGCCGCGCCGGGCGGGAAGAGCAGATAGCGGGCGAGCAGCACGGGCACGACGCCCTTGAGGAGATCGGTGATGCCGACGGCGACGGCGGCGCCGGGACCCAGCGTGCGCAGGATGTTGGTCGCGCCGGTCTTGCCGCTGCCGTGCTCGCGTGGGTCGACGTTGCCGAACACCTTGCCAACCAGCACGCCGGACGGCGTGGAGCCGATCAGATACGCCACCACGGCGGTGCCCACCAGTCGGAGGACGATCTGCCAGATGGGTGCGGATGGCATGCGCACGCTCCTCCTGATTTCACGCGGCACGATGATGGGCCTCGCTGTGAGCATAGTGGGGCCCGGCGTGTGTGTCAAGCCGATCGCACGATCGCGCGGTTGGCCGATCGCACGATGCGGGGTAGTCACCCCCGGCCCCTCTCCTTGCGCTGGGTGTCGTCACCCCCGTCCCCTCTCCTTGCGAGGAGAGGGGAGTCGAGACGGCGACACGTCGATGCCTGGCGGGTATGGCTGGAGAGCCAGGCCCATTTGTGCGAGGAGAGGGGAGTCGAGACCGCGACGGTCGCGGCCACGGCGCAGGTGGTGAAGCGAGGATGTGCCCTGAAGCACGCATCAGCGTGCTGAGCGTTCCTGGTTGGCCAGCTCGTGGAAGCGCTGGAGGCGGCGGTCCACGCGGGTGTGGATCTCGACCGCCGGGAGCCCGGTCAGCAAGGGCAGGCCTTCGTCCACGGTGTGGATCGGCCAGATGTGGAACCACGACTCATTGGCGATGGATTCGGCGATCTCGGGCCGGAGCATGAGGTCGCCGGCGTTGGCCGCGGGGATCAGCACGCCGTAGGCTCCGGTGGGCTGTTCGCCGCGTGCGCGGCGCAGGCGGCAGACCTCCCAGAAGCCCTCGATCTTATGGTTGACGCCGCCGATGGGCTGGATCTCGCCGTACTGGCCGACCGCGCCGGTGACGGCGAGGGCGCGGCGGATGGGCACCTGGGCGAGCGCGGAGAGCAGGGCGAAGAGCTCGGCCGCCGAGGCGCTGTCGCCGCCGGTGCGGCCGTGGAGTTGCTCGAAATGGATGCGGACGCTCGCGCTGATGGGTCGGTCCGCACCGTAGCGGTAGGTGAGGTAGCCGGCCATGGTGAGCGCGCCCTGGATGTGGGTCTGGTCCACGGCGCGGGCCTCGCGGTCCACATCCACCAGGCGCTCGTCGCGCCGGGGGCTGACGGTGGCACTGACGCGGATCGGCCAGCCATAGGAGGCCTCGGGTGGGTCCCCAATGGCGACGCTGAGGCCATTGATCTGCCCGATGGCCGCACCGTCGGTTGGCACGATCTCCAGGTTCAGCATGATTCCTTCGCGTACCAGGCGCGCCTCCACGCCGTACTCCTGGCGGCGCCGCTGGATGACGGCGTCCACATCGGCGGCGGTGGCCACCACCGCGCCGCGGCCCGCCGCCGTGCGCCCTACTTCGACGCCGAGGTCGTGCAGCGACATGAGGTAGGTAGGCAGCAGTTGCCGATTGCGGCCGATCGCCTCGCGCGCGCGCTCCTCGATGACCCGGCCGACCGCTTCGGGGTCGAACGTGGGCAGTCCGTAGCCGCGCGACACGCTCTGGAGCAGGGCGGCGTGGACCGCCTCGGTCTCGTGGTCCCAGTCGGTCACGCTATTGAGGATGGCCTCATAGCGAAAGACGCGTGCGAAATCGGGCGTGATGGAGAGGAGGAGGCGCAGGACGCCACCCGAACCGACCACGGCGACGCGGACGGCGAGGGGCAGTGGCGGCAGATCGGCTTTCACGCGCAACGTGCGCGAGCGCAGCGCGGCGATGAGGGTCTGCCAGGTCTCCGACGGCTTGTCGCCCTCCAGGAGGTCCGCCGCGTCCACGATGAGCACGCCACCATTGGCGCGCAGCAGCGCGGTGCCCATGCCCATGAGCGCCGGCTGGGCCACCACCACGGGCGCGTCGGCGGGCGCCGGGGAGAGGTCGCCGGCGGTGGGAGCGGTGTTGGGATCGACGGGGCCGAGTCCATCGTCGTCCTCATCGGGGTCGATATGGACGGCGCGCAGGGGGACTTCGATCCGGCAGAACGCGGGCACTTCGTCGCGGTCGATGGCTGCCTGGACCCCCGCCTGGAGGCGCGCGAGATAGAAGTGTGTCTGCTCGGGCATGTCCGCGCGCACGGTGTCCAGGGCGTCCGCGACGATCCGCGTGGCGAGGGTCTTCCAGGCGTTCTCGTCCGAGGGAGTCGCGGCGTCCGCGGCGCTGGCGACGCCTGATGAGTCCAGTTCGCTCGCCGGCCCGCTGGGCTGGGCCGCGGTGGGGGCGGGGAACGCCGTGTCGCTCGGGCCGGTGCCGGCATTGGTGTCGTCGTCATCGTCGTCATCGTCATCGTCATCGTCGTCATCGTCGGGCTGCCATAGCTGGCAGATCTGGTCCATCGCGCCGGCCAGCGCACGGAGGAAGGGCAGGCCGGCCGCGGCCGGGACGGCCAGCACGATGGGCCGATCTAGCTGGGTGGGATGGGGGACGAAGCAGAAATCGGGCGCGGCGGGACGCCCAGCCATGGCGGCGCGCGCGAGCGAGGCCGCCAGGTCCACGGCGCCATAGCCGGATGGGCCAGCCACGATCAGGTGCGCATCGGGGGCGCTGTCGCGCAGCCAGGCGGACACGATCGAGGCCACTTCGGGCTGGAAGCGCTTCTCGACCAGTCGGGCGGTGAGATCCTGGGCCTGGACCGCGGCGGCGGCGCGTTCGGCCGCCACAATGTCGGCCATGGGCGGCACGGGCAGGTTGGTGTAGGGAGCTAGCAGCGCCGCGCGTTCGGATTCGGCCAGCGCGGGCCACGCGGCGCGACGGCGGAGCTCATCCAGCGTGGTGAGGGCGCGTGGGCCGTCGTTCTTGGGGGCGGGCGGGGTGGTGGGGTTCGCCTGGGACCGAGAATGCCCGAACCAGCGAAAGTGCTCTGCCATGCGCGCGCTCCATTCACCATCTCGCTCACTCGCACCGGGACATCAACAAGCGCGGGATGCTCATCGGTGTCCTCGCTCAACTATTCTACCATGACTGGCAATCGGGCGCGGGCGGGAGGGAGAAATATCACAATGAGGACACAGAGGACACGGAGGGGAGGAGAGGGAGAAGAATGTAACCGCCGAGAACGCAGAGGGCGTAGAGGGGACGCGGAGAGGGGACGAGGTGTAACCACAGAGGACACGGAGGACACAGAGGGGGGAGAGAGGAGGGAGAGAAACCGCGGAGGGCGCGGGGGGGACGCGTCGGGGGGGCAGGGGAGTGTGGTTGGCGAACGATCGAGGCGAGGGCGAGGGGATCACGTGCCAGGGGTGCGCTGGAGCAGCTCGATGGCGTTGCCGAAGGGGTCGTGGAGCAGGGCGCGGATGAGGTGGTGGTCGGGGAAGGGGCGCTTGTCGTCGACGGGTACGGTGTGCGCGGCGAGGTGGACGTGGAGAGCGGCGAGGTCGGGGACAAGCAGGCCGAAGTGGTAGCTCGGGCTGGCGGCGTCGCCCGCGATCTCCAGCAGGTGGAGCTGTTGGCCGCCGCCGAGGTCGTACCAGAGGCCAGGGCGGTCAGCCAGGGCGGCGGGGCGGGGCAGCTCGCGCAGGCCGAGGATCTCGCCGTAAAAGTGGCGGGCCTCGGACTGGCGGCCGGGGGGATAGGGGAGCTGGACGTGGTGGATGTTCTCAATGCGCATGCGTGCGCGCTCCTTCCAGCGGGTGCCTTTTGTGATACGCTCGCTAGACGTGGTGGGTGAGGTCAAGTGTCTGGAGTGATGATATTCCCGCCGGGCTGGGCGATGGGCCTCCCCTGAGACCCTCCACCGGGCCGGGCGTCCACCGGACGCCCCTACGAAGCCTCCGGCGCGGCCTTCGCGTTGAGGCCATGGAGATCGCGCGCGGAGGCCAGGGGCTCGGTTGTGGGAGGGTGGGGGATGGTCTGGCGATGAGATAGGCTGGCGATGGGATGTGTGCGTGGGTGCGGGGAGGATCACGTTTGGATATCCACGACTTGGCGGCGTCCGCGACGCACGAAGCGTTCCCTCTGCCTCCTGGCGCGGAGGAGGGATATGCCACCACGAACGGCGTGCGTCTGCATTATGTGGCGGCGGGTGAGCTTGGGCGGCCGCTGGTGCTGTTGCTGCACGGCTTCCCGGAGTTCTGGTACAGCTGGCGACATCTGATCGCGCCGCTGGCGGAGCGGTTCCGGGTGGTGGCGCCCGACCTGCGGGGCTATAACCTCTCGGAGAAGCCTGGTGGCGGCTATGACCTGGCGTCGCTCGACGCCGATGTGGCTGGCCTGATCACGGCCTTTGGCGCGGAGCGGGCCGATGTGGTGGCACACGATTGGGGCGGGGTCATCGCCTGGGACTTTGCCGCGCGGTGGCCGGATCTGCCGCGCCGGCTGGTGATCCTGAACGCGCCGCATCTGGCCCTCTATCGACGCGAGGTCTGGCACCCGCGCCAGTTGCGGCGCAGTCTGTACTCGGTCTACTTTCAAGTGCCGTGGCTGCCGGAGTGGACGCTCTCGCGACACGACTATGCGAGTCTGCGCGTGCTCTGGAACGCCGTCCGGCGGGTATCGCCGGAGATGACGGCAGAGGATGTGGAGCGCTATGTGGTGGCGATGGCGCGGCCGGGGGCGCTGAGCGCCGCGCTGGCCTATTACCGGACGCTGACGCGCCGGGGCCTGGGCGGCCTGGCGCCCGGCCGGCGGATCGAGGCGCCGACGCTGGTGCTCTGGGGCGAGCGTGACCCGGCGCTGGGCATCCACCTGCTGGATGGGCTGGACCGCTGGGTGGCCGACCTCCACATACGGCGCTTCCCCGACGCGGGCCACTGGCTGGCGCTGCAGCGACCGGACGACGTGGCGCGGGAGGTGCTGGCGTTCCTGGGGTAGGTGACCTCACCCCCGGCCCCTGGAGGTCCCCCTCGCCCAGCCCCTCCCCCGTTGCGACGGGAGAGGGGAGCCGCGTTGTGGCCCCGACGCGCGACGGGAGAGGGGGAGCCAGCGGGTGCGCGACCGTGCGCCCCTACGACGAGGAGAGGGGAGTCCGGAGGCGGACCGCGCTAGTGACCGCGCTAGTGACCGCGCTAGTGATCGGGGGTGAAGTGGGTGATGTTGTAGATCCAGTTGCTGGTTGGGCCCTGGAAGAAGAGCAGGGGATCGACGGGGACGTTGTCCCATTCGACGGTGAGGTGGCAATGGGGGCCGGTGGACCAGCCGGTAGAGCCTTCTAGCGAGATGACGTCGCCGACGTGCACCATGTCGTGCACCTTCACCAATAGCTTTTCGTTGTGGGCGTAGAAGGTCGAGATGTGGTGGCAGTTGTTGATCTTGACGGTCCAGCCGCCGCCGCCGGGATCCCATCCGGCGAAGATCACCTCGCCCGCCTGGGCCGCGTGGATCGGTGTGCCCATGGGGTTATCCAGATCGACGCCGTTGTGGTACCACGAGAAGCCCCGGGCCCAATAGGCGTTCCAGTTGGGGGCCTTGAGATCGAAGCTGGCGAGGTCGTAGCCGCCCATGTTGGCGCCGCTGCCACTGGGGGCCGGGCCGCAGATCGCGCCGACGGGAGGCTGGCCCGCGAGCGAGTTCCACGGGCTGTTGCCATAGGTGGTCGTGCCATACCCACCACCGGAAACGACATACGACGGCGGTTGGAAATACTGCCCGTAATTGGCGTCGGTGGGAATCTTGTAGGCCTTGCCCAGCTGGAGCTCCTGGCCCGAGAGCAGGCCATTCAACTCATAGATGCCGCCGACCTGGCAGCCGAAGTGTTTGGCCAGGCCCTCGGGGGTGTCGCCGGTCTGCGCCACGTACCAGAAGAAGCCGACCGCCTGGTGCCAGACGACGGCGCCAGAGAGCGCCTGGAGCGGGCTCACGGAGCTGGCGGCATCCACGCCACCGGAGCCCAGCGGGACGACGGCGAAGAGCGCGCTGGCCACGACGCACGCGGCGAGGGTCATCACGGCCACACGCTGCGCCAGCGGGCGGGGGCGACGGGGCACCAGGCTCGCGCTTACGCTCACGCCATTGCCGGGGATGACGAATGGGCCGGTGGCGGGTAGCTCGGCGGAGAGGTCGTCGGCATCCTCGAGTCCGCGCTCGCCCAATGGCACCAGCGCCCCGCCATAGGCCGAGACCATCATGGAGTCGTCGCCGTACGCCTCGTCGTAGTCGGTGTAGCCCGATTCCCTGGCGCCGCCACGCGCATGCTGGGCGGTGTAGTCGCCGGTGTCGTCGTAGCGCCGGTCGGATCGTCCGCGGGCGCTTTCGACCTCCTCGGACTCCCAGTCGTCGTGGGTGCCGTGAGACCTGCCGCTCATCCTCCGCCTCCCTCGCCATCAGGGCACTCGGCCGTGTTCCCTCCAGACCGCGCTCCCCAACCGCGTGGGCGACGGGTCTCCTCCGGAGATCCTCCACCGAGCCGGGCGTCCACCGGACGCCCCGACAGGCCGGGATGTGGGGAGTCGGGGATGGGCCGCACCCCCGGGCGGAGCGGCTCAGTGTGACACGTTCTCACTGTACCCGGCGACTCAGCCTTTGTCAACCGCCGAGCGGTCTGGCGCAGGACCCTTGGGGGGAGGGAGGAGTTCGTTATGGTCCGTCGGGGATGAAGTGGGTGATGTCGTATTTGCTCTCATTGAAGAAGAGCATGGGGTCCACGGCCAGGTTGTCCCACTGCACGGAGAAATGGAGGTGAGGGCCGGTGGACCAGCCGGTGGACCCTTCGAGCCCGATGACGTCGCCGACGTGCACCATGTCGTGCACTTTCACCAGGAGCTTCTCCATGTGGCCATAGGCGGTCGCCAGGTGGTTGCAGTTGTTGATCTTGACCGACCACCCGCCGCCACCGGTGTCCCAGGCCGCGAAGATTACCTCGCCGGCCTGGGCCGCGTGGATGGGCGTGCCCTCGGGGTTATCGAGGTCCACGCCGAAGTGGTACCAGGTGAAGCCGCGCATCCAGTATGCGCCCCAGTTGGGGGCCTTCAGGTCGAAGCTGGAGAGATCATAGTTGCCCATGTTGTCGCCACTGCCGCGCGGGGTGGGTGCGCAGAGGGCGCCGCGTGGGGGGAGGCCCGCGAGTGAGCCCCAGATAGTGGGCGCGTAGACGGTGGTTCCGTACTGGCCGCCCTTGACGACATAGGAGGGCGGCTCGTAGTACATGCCGTAATTTGGGTCAGTGGGGATCTTGTAGGCCTTGCCCTCTTGCAGCTCCTGGCCCGAGAGGAGGCCGTTCAGCTCGTAGATGCCGCCGACTTGGCACTTGAAGCGCTTGGCCAGGCCTTCGAGCGTATCGCTGTTCTGGGCGATGTACCAGAAGTAGCCGGGTCCCGAGCGCCAGACCACGGCGCCGGAGAGCGCCTGGAGCGGGCTGGCCTGCTGGGCGTCCGCCCCACCGAGGGCGGCTGGCGCCACACCGAAGAGCGCGCTGCCGACGATACACACGGCCAGCACCACCACGGCCAGGCGCTGCGCCAGTGGGCGCGGCCGCCGGGGGAGACGGCCGACGAAGGTGGACACCACGCGCCCCGAACCGGGGATCACGACCGGACGGGTCTGGGCGTCGTCGAGGATCGCGGGCAGACCGGCGATGTCGTCGAGGACCATCGGGAGGGCGTCGCGCGGGTTGTCGGGGAGGGATGCGCGAGGTGTGGAGACCGGCATGGCCGCGAAGCGGTGGGTGGCGTACAGGTCTTCGGCGGCATTGGCAGGGGCATTGGCGGCGCCACCGGGAGCGCTGGCGGGACGCGGCACGGCCGTCCGTCGCGCGGTGCCCTTGTCGGTGCGCTGGTCGCCGGACTGATCCGCGCGTCGTGCGCGTCGTCTGGACATCGACTGCCTGCGCTCTCTCGCTGTGCCGCGAGCCAGGGCGGCCAGGGTGACCGAGCGACGTCTCGGCGGACCACAGCGCCACCCGCGGCGATCTCATCGACCGCATCCAGATCGCCTCTACTGTAGCGAGTGGGCGCCGCCGCTGTCAAGCGTCCGCGCCATTTCGGGACGATGATACCGGTGATGCCGGTGGGGACCGTATCAGGCGAGCGATTTGGTGAGGGTGGTGAGGAACTCGTCGTTGCTGGTGGTGTGGGCCATGCGCTCGATGAGCGCCTCCATGGCCTCGATGCCGCGCTGTTCTTCGAGGGTCGTGAACATGCGGCGCATGACCACCACGGCGCGCAGCACTTTTTCGTCGAGCAGCAGCTCTTCGCGGCGGGTGCTGGAGCGCGTGAACTCGATGGCGGGGAAGACGCGGCGGTCGGCGAGCTTGCGATCGAGGGTGATCTCGAGGTTGCCGGTGCCCTTGAACTCTTCGTAGATCACGTCGTCCATGCGGCTGTTGGTGTCCACCAGCACGGTGGCGATGATGGTGAGCGAGCCGCCCTCCTCGATGTTGCGCGCGGCGCCAATGAAGCGCTTGGGGGGATTGACGGCGTTGGGATCGATGCCGCCGGAGAGGGTGCGGCCGCTGGAGGCGACGGTCAGGTTGTAGGCGCGGGTCAGGCGGGTGATGCTGTCGAGAAGCACGACGACGTCGCGGCCGGACTCGACCAGCCGTTTGGCGCGCTCGAGCACCATCTCGGCGACACGGGTGTGGGCCTCGGGGGGCTCGTCGAAGGTGGAGCTGACGACCTCGGCGTTCACGGAGCGCTCCATATCGGTCACCTCTTCGGGGCGCTCGCCGATGAGGGCGATCATCAGGTGGATGTCGGGGCTGTTGATGAGGAGCGAGTTGGCGATCGTCTTCAGGATGACAGTCTTGCCGGCCTTGGGGGGCGCGACGATCAGGCCGCGCTGTCCCCGCCCGATGGGCGCGATCAGGTCGATCATGCGGCCGGTGAGATTGGTGGGCACGGTCTCCAGCTGGTACATGCGGTTGGGGAAGATGGGGGTCAGGCTGTCGAAATGGGGGCGGCGCTTGGCGGCGTCGGGGTCCTGACCGTTGACGGCTTCCACACGCAGCAGGCTGTAATACTTCTCGTTGTCCTTGGGGGGCCGCACCTGGCCCGAGACCATGTCACCGGCGCGCAGGTCGAAGCGGCGGATCTGGGTTTGGGAGACGTAGATGTCCATGTGGTCGGGCTGGCTCCGCCCGTGGCGGATGAAGCGCTCCTGGCGGAGGTAGCCGAAGCCCTCCTCACCGATCTCGAGGACGCCCGCGCCGAAGAGGTAGTCGCCCGGTTCGGGGGTGGCCTGGAGCAGGCGGAACATGAGATCATGCCGCTTGAGGGCGGTGTAGCCGGACATCTCGCGCTCGCGCGCGATCTCGCGCAGCTCGGCGATGCTCTTGGTCTCCAGCTCGGTGATGTTCATACGGGGTGGATTGGCGGCGCTGGGCCGGGGGGTGGCCGCTGGGGGTGGAGCGTCGGGAGGGTGGGATGTCTCCCGCTCCGGCGCGCGCCATGCTCCTTTCGCGTGGGGTGGATTGGGGGCCGGAAGAGTTCACAATGAGGACACGGAGGACACGGAGGAGAGACGGTGAAGACCTGAGGTACCACCTGGCGGGCGTCCACCGGGCGTCCACCGGGCGTCCACCGTACGCCCCTCCACCATCGAGACCCCGGTCGTCTCTCCACCGTGGGAAGCCAGGACGCCCCGACGTCAGGGAGCGAAGGGTGACCGGGCCGCCGGTGGGGCGGTCGGGGGTGGATGGCGTGGATGAGGTGAATGAGGTGGTGGGCCGCGGCGGGACGTGTGGTGAGACCGGCGGCGTACAACGTCACGTGCGGAGGAGGTCCGCGGACGATGAGGCGCGCCCCCAGAGGGTTGCGGGCGCGAAGGCACTGGATCGACGGATGGAGGATGGCGGACATCCCCCACAGCGCAGTCTAGCATGCGATCCTCTGCCCTGTCAAGCGGGCGTCGTGGGCCGGCGTCGCGCGATGTCCGTGCGATCCTGGACGGCGGACGGGGCGCGGGACACACCGCCCAGAGGGAGTTGTCGGGCGAGCGCATTTCGGGTATCCTGTGCGCGCCCTGCTGGGAGTGGGTCGCGGGCGCCGAGTTGCTGGACGACGATGCCCACCCCTATGCCGATCCGATCTACTGGTCGGCGTTCCAGATCTCGGGTTGGTAGCCCCGAAGGAGGCAGATCCGCGACTGGCTGGAGCAGGGCGACCGACTGCTACCGCTGGTGGACACCTACATCGGGCAGCCGGAGATGGCGGAGAAGCGCGGGAACGCCCGCGATCCGCGGATGACCGTCGCGACGACGCTGGTCGGCGCGGTGCTGGGCTGGCTGACGGCCTCGCTGGCGACGCCGAACACGATGCTGCACGCGACGTTCAGCCTATTCGCGCGCTGACGGGCGGGCGACCGCGCGTTTGGGCATCGGGCCGCGCGCCGCTGGTGCGGCGATCAGGCGTGGGCGGCGGGAGACCCCAATGTCGAATGAGGATCAACTGTCGAACGACGATCAGTCGAACGACGATCATAAGCACGTCGTGCGCCGGTATTATGAAGAGGTCTTCGCGCGGCGCAACCTCGCCGCGCTCGACGAGCTCTTCGCGCCGGATTTCGTCGGGCACTCCGCCACGTTCGGGACCTACACACTGGCGGACATGCGGCGCGACATCGCCCGCGAGTACGCGGGCATGCCCGATGACGAGATCACCATCGAAGGCCAGGTGGCGGAAGGCGACCGCGTGGTGACGCGCTGGCGGTATCGCTGGAAGCACGACCAAACAGTCTTCGGCGAGACACCGAGCGGGCGGTGGATCGCCAGGGAAGGCATCCACAGCGACCGCCTCGCGGCCGGCAGGATCGTGGAGCGCCGGGAGATCAAGGACACGTGGGGCGTCGTGACTGGCCTGGGCGGGCTATGTTCTCGGATGGTCCGCCCGCTTAAACTGGCCCGCGATCCATCACGATGCCGGCGGGGCTGGCAGCAGCGGCACGCGCT
>JANWHL010000124.1 GCA_025450405.1 Ktedonobacterales bacterium | reverse complement strand
TGGTGTGCCGCACTTCCTTGCGACCTTCGTTGATCTCCATGTCGGAGATGCCCGTGCCGCAGCGCGGGCACCACGGCATCACGTCGTGGCCCTTGTAGATCCAGCCGCCCTCCCAGCAGCGCTTGAGGAAGCCCCAAATGGTGTAATTGTTCTCGTCCGACATCGTGTAGTACGAGTCGTTCCAGTCCATCCACTCGCCGAGGCGGATCGACTGCCCCGTCGCGATCTCGGCGAAGCGCAGCACCCGCGCCTTGCACGCTTCCACGAACGGGCCGACGCCGTACGCCTCGATGTCGCGCTTGTTGTGGAAGCCGAGGTCCTTCTCCACCTCCACCTCCACGTGCAGGCCCTGGCAGTCCCAGCCGTTCTGGTAGCGCTGGCGGTAGCCGCGCATGGTGTTGAAGCGCTGCCAGAGATCCTTATACGTGCGCCCCCAGGCGTGGTGGACGCCCATCGGGTTATTGGCGGTCATGGGACCATCCACGAACGACCAGCGCCGCTCGGACCCGGCGTTCTTCAGCAGGTACTTGCGCAGGATGTCGCGCTCGTCCCACCAGTCCTGGATGTCGCGCTCCATCAGGGGATAATCTACCTGCCTGGGTGAGGGGACCGGCGTGAAGGGGGCGCGGCGGGTCGCGGCCCGCTTCGGGGTGTTGGTGGGCTTCTTTGTCGTCATTGGTGGTCTCCACATCTGGGGTCCTCACCCCCTGCCCCCTCTCCTCGCAAGGAGAGGGGGTCCCATATCCGCATGAGCACTCAGGGTCCGCACGATTGGTCGAAGCTAGTCGTCGACCAGCGCGATCTCAATCCGCTTGTTCTGCTTGCCTTTGTTCTCGGTCTTGAGGACGCGTATCCCGCGCACTTCGCGTGTGCCGTGGACATGGGTGCCACCGTCGGCCTGGAGGTCGAGCCCCTCGATCTCGACGATGCGCACCCGCGTAATCCCCGGCGGCAGGAGGTTGATCTTGGTCCGTATCAGGTCGGGGATCGCGAACGCCTCGTCGCGCGGCAGGGTGTAGACCTTGATCGTGTGGTTGGTCGCCACCGCCTCGTTGACCCGCGCCTCGATGTCGCGCACGAGGTCCGGGGCGGGCACCTCCAGCGCGAAGTCCATGCGTGCGCGGTCTGGGTACATCTGGCCGCCGGTCACCTGGGCGCCGAAGTCGCGGAAGATGATGCCGCAGAGCATGTGGAGGGCGGTGTGCGTGCGCATCATCCGGTAGCGGAAGTCCCAGTCCAGCTCGCCGGTTACGTCGGCTCCGACGGGCGGCGTGGCGGCGCCGGCTTCCAGCGCGTGCCAGACCACGTCATCCCGCTTGCTCAGCCCAGATAGGGGCAGGCGCTGGCCCTCCCAGATCAGCGCCCCCTGGTCGGCCAGCTGGCCGCCACCGCCGGGGAAGAAGGCCGTCCGGTCCAGGGCCACCGCCGCGCCCTCGACGCCCACCACGCGCGCCTCGAAGGTGCGGATGTAACTGTCCTGGTGATAGAGCGGGTCGGTCGCCGGGATTCCCATTCCAGCCGCCCCGGCATTGGGCAACTCACTACCGGGTCGCTCAGCCATGCGCCTAGCCCTCCCGTCCGTCGCGTCCTGATCTGAAAGCTCGTGTGACCAGTAGGCCAACAAAAAAAGCCCCCGTCCCCGAGGGACGAGAGCCATAGCAAAGCTACTCCCGTGGTACCACCCTGATGAGCCGCCTGTTGCGTCCGCCTGTGCACAACCGTCTGAAGTGGACAGAACGCGGCAGCCCGCTCGCGGGGCACGTGTACATGCCCCCCCGCGTGGTAACGGACGGTGCCGGTCACGCCTACCGCCCTGGCGGCCCCACGAGGGGCCCGACGGTTCGGGTGACAGCTCGGGATTGATCTTCGATCCGTGCGCGGCATCCGGTCGCACCAACCCCGGACTCTCTGGGCCGACAGCGTGGATCTACTGGATCCGTCGCAGCTGGTTCCTGGCAGAACTGGTGAGGTGTGGGTCCAATGGGCGTCGCGGCCCGGATTGGCCCAGCGGCTTCACTATGACATAGCGTGCTGGCCCGTGTCAAGCCGGATTGGTCTCCTGGTTTGTTCCATCCACCGCCCTCGAGGATACTCAGTGGGCATGGATGCGCACGCGGGAGGCGATCTGGTCAAGTGGACTCACGTCCAGCGGACACGGATTGGCGCGCGCCCTGGGTGCCGGGCGAGGAGGAGAGTGTGGCTCACGGTCAGACGAGCGGCGGCAAGGCCCGGCGCGGCGCATCATCACAGCGGAAACAGTCATCGCGTACAGCGCGGCAAGGACAGGAATCGCGGGAAGCGCGGCAAGCGCGGGAGCGGCGACAGCAACTCCAGCGCGCCCCGCGGGGTCAGGCGCGGCGGCAAGCTCCGCCAGCTTCGGCGGGACCACACCGGGCGCAAGGCGCTCCGGTGCGCCCAGGGGCGCATCCCGCGCACGCCGTCCAGGCACCAGCGCGGCCCATGTCGCCCCCGGCGCCTCCACCAGCCCAAATAGCGGACGTAATGCCCGCACCGCCGGAAACCGCGGATGCGCCAGAGCGCGCCTCGGCATCCACACCTGAGCGTGTGGCCGCTCCCGCCTCCACGCCCTCCGGCACCCCTCTCCTCGCGGGCGAGGGGCTGGGTGTGAGGTCATACAGCACCCCTCCCAGCGCTGGAGAGGCGTTCGGCCAACTCCCGGAGGGGTCAGGGGTGAGGGTCTCCCCATCCAGCTCGCTGTCGCGCGCTACCTGGCGCCCACGGACGCTCGGCGAGACGGTGGGTGTTCCGCGACCCGAGGCCAGCGCGCCGGCCGCCACCACGCCGGCCGCCACCACGCCGGTCGCCACCACGCCGGCCGCCACCGAGGTCAACGCCGCCGAGGACGACACGCCCAGTGCCGGGGAGCCTGAGGGCGTCGTGTCCGGGGAGAGCACCCGCGCCGCGGTTCCGCCGCGTCCCGGCACCGCCCCCCTCGTGGCCCGCCCCGCCGCGCCCCTGATCGCCACGCCCACGACGGACGATTCCGGCGCCATGGGCCGGCCCCTGGATACGTTTCCTCTCCCGGCGGTTCACGCCGTCAAGCGCGCGCGCGCCGTGGGTGGCGCGGCGGAGGCGAGTAGGCCAGACGTCGCGGCGGAGCGCTCCGGCACACCGCGCGGTGGTGTGGCTCCGGGCGCGTGGGCACGCGGAGCCGCGCGCCCGCTCGCCACTGGCGCGGACGCTGACACCGGCACTGGTGATTCAGGGGGCCAACGCACCGCGCCCGCGAGGCGGTCCGCGCTCACTCCGCGCTTTCTGCGCGCAATCCAGCGCGGCGAGCCGGTGGTAGTGCTCCGCGCCGCCATGGGCCACGGTGTGTCGGCGGTAGCGGCGGCGCTGGCCGGCGCGGCGGTGCTGCTGACCGGCGATTTGGGAGGAACCTCCTTCCTGGTGCTGGCCGGCTGGACGGCCGCGGGATCGGCCGTGGCCTTCGCCGTGCTCTACCGGTGGCGCTCCGCGCGCCGCGGCGCGATCGTCCTCGTCATCACGCAGCTCGGCGCGCTGGCGTGGGCGCTCGTCCTGCTCGGGCCGGACACCACGCTGGTCGTGCTCGTCGCCCCGGCGATCTGGCTGGCCCTGCGCATGGGTGGCCGCCGGGCTGTGGTGCTGTGCGCCGTGGGCGCGCTCGCGCTGTATGCCGCCGCCATAGCGGCCGTGGCCATCGGTGGTCCGGTGCCGCGCCTCCATCTCGAAGATGGCGCCCGCCTGATGCTCCACGGCACGATCGGGGTCGCTGGCGTGGTCCTGACCGCGGTCGCCGCCCTCGCCGCCGCCACCGCGCGCGACCGTGGTGAGGCCGCCGCCCGTGCTCGACTCTATGAGCTGCGGCTGCTCCGTGCCGAACTGGGGCGGTTGCGCGCCACCTTCGAAGATGACGGCCAGCGCCTCGAAGCGGCGCTGGCGCGCGGGGTGCGCGGACGTGGGAGCGAGCCCATCGCCGCCGATGGGGCGCTCAGCCCCGTGGCCGAGGCGGTGAACACGGCCATCGAACGGCTCGCCACGCTGCAAAAGGACCGCGAGGACCGTCTGCGCCTGGAGGGCGCTCTGCGCACGCTGGTCCGCGCTCTGCAGCGCGCGTGGCTCGGGCTGGCGTGGTCGTGGCCCGATCCGTCGGGTACCCCGCTGGACGAGCTGGTGATCCTGCTCCGCGCCACACCGCCGCACGCCGCGGCCCATCCGGGCGACGCCTCCACGACGACACGCGATCTCCTCGAGGACCTTCCCACGCCGGACGAGCTGCCCGCCCTCGGCGCGCCGCGCGCCCCCATGGTGGAGGTGGGCGTGCGTCCCCCGGACCCCGCCGCCGCTCGCGCCGGCTTCCCAGGGGCATGGTCCAACCCTGGTCGTGCCTGGGAGCGCTGAGCGCGCTGGCGACGCATCCTCCCGCGGCCGCTCGTTCTCCTGGCACGGCCAGTGCTTCACCAGAACGCGCGGAAGGGGGTCGCCATGGCCGATCGAGAGCCACTATCCATGCCGGAAGCCGATCCGGCGCCTGTCCGCGCGCGCCACGTCATCTGCGAGCCGCGGGCACGTGCGGCGCTGCTGCGCGATCTGGCGGAGCGCCCGCGCATCGAAGCCTGCGGACTCGTGCTCGGGCGGTGCGAAGGCGGTGCGTGGGTCGCGGAGGACACGGTGCCCCTGCGCAATGCCGCCAACCGGTCCGACTACTTCGAATTCGCCCCCGAGGATCTGGTGCGGCACGACCTCGAACATGGCGACCGCATCATCGGGGCGTACCATAGCCATCCTGGTGGCCCCAATCGTCCCAGCACCATCGACGTGGGCAACATGCGCGCCCTGACCGAGTCGCCGTGGATCTGGCTGATCGCGAGCCCGCGCGGCGCCACCCCCCTCGGCGTCCCACCCGGCGGAAGCTGGCGCGCCGCCGGGATCGCGGCCTTCCGCGTCGAGGGCGGCCAATTGGTGGAGTTCCCCGTGGACGTGGCGCCAGAGACGCCGGCGGAACGGCCCCCAGAGCCTCCCGCGGATGCGCCGCCCGCGTGAGCACCCCGCGCGTCTAACCCCGCTCGCCATCCCGCGGCGGCTGGAGCCGTGGTGGCGCCAGGTGCGGCCGATCCCGTGGTCCCGGCGGTCCCAGCCGCAGGTGCATGTCGGCGGCGCTGTCCGCCCAGGCCGCGCCAGCGGCCAGCTCGGCGCCTCGGGCCGTTGCGCCGGGCATGCTTGTGGCACCGGGTATGCTCGCTGCCCCCGGCATACTCGTTCCGCCTGGAAAGCTCGCCGCCCCAGGCGCGCTCGCCGTGCCCGGCCTATTTGTGGCGCCTGGCATACCTGCCGCCTTCGGCGCGGTTGGCACCGCTGTCCGCACCCCTGGTGTGGAGACCCACGGATCCACGACCGGACCGGCCAGACCCAGCTCGCAGCGCAGCTCCACCTCGCCGACACGTAACACATCCCCGGCGCGCAGCGGCGCCGGCGCCCCCAGCGGCTGATCGTTCAACCAAGTTCCGTTCTGGCTGGCGAGGTCCTGCACGTAGAGCCCACTCGGCTGGCGCACCAGCTGCGCGTGGCGGCGCGAGACCGACGTATCGGGCACACAGACCTCGCAGGTGGGGTCGCGCCCGATGGTCGCCAGCGCGCCGTTCAGCTCCCAGCGCTTGCCCGCGGAGGGGCCGTTGAGCGCCACCAGTGCCAGGGTGCGCGGCGGCGCTGTGACGGCCGCCGGACTCCGAAGCGCGCCGGCGATTTTGCGTGTCTCGTCGGCATCAGCCTCCAGGCGCGGCGCGGAGTCGTGTCCCCCCGGCACCAACACCTTCTGTTCGAATCGGTAGCGCTGGGCGCCGATCTCAATCGTGTCGCCGTCGCGCAGCGGCACCTGGCCCCAGACCCCCTGGCCGTTCACGCGTGTGCCATTGAGGCTGCCGTAGTCCACAAGGTGGACATGCCCATGGTCCCAGCGCAGCTCCGCGTGGTGGCGCGATGCCAGGTCGTCCGGCACCACCACATCGCAATCCGCCTCGCGACCCAGGATGTTCACCGCGCGCGTGAGTGGCAGCGGCTTGCCGGCGAACGGTCCCTCCAGTGAGACCAGCTGTCCCCAGATGTGCCCCGGCCCCAGCGGCTCGACCAGGCGCCCCGGATCGTCCACCGCCGCTGGGCGTGAAGCCACGCCAGCGCGCCGACCCATGCCCGCTCCCCCCGCCACGCCCGCCAGGTCGGGCACCGCCACCACACCGGTCAGTGGCTGCGGCCGCGCCAGCAGCGTGTAGCCCACCGCCGTCCCCAGCGGGAGCGCCCAGCCCAGCAGCGCCGTCCAGATCAGCCAGAAGCCCACCTCGATCGGGCCGAGCGTGGGGCCGAGCAGGTCGAAGCGCGACTGCATCCACCAGATGGGAGCGAACATCAGGCAGCAGAACACCAGGCAGGCCAGCATCGTCCGCGCTAACTGCCGGCCGGTCCCTTTGCGACGGCGCAGCGCGTAGGCGGCGACGCCGGCGGCGGTGGCCAGGGCAAAGACCAGGCCACCGTAGCTGCCGAAGCCGACCCAGATCGAAAAGTCGATCGCCCCCATCGCCGCTCTCACTCCATGGGTCCGATGCCGTGTTGCCGCTCTACCATGATGTCGATCGTGCGCAGGACCTGGTTCTGCCGCTTCCATTGCTGGAATTCGCCGTCGCCGTGGACGTTCGCCGCGTCGCCGCTCACCCCCGAGTTGAGATCGGTCGTTTCCCAGTACTCCCGCGGCGCCGTGGGTGCCTGCCCCAGCGAGACGCCCAGAAAGGCGTGGTGCGGCACGATAATGATGTACGGCCGCAAGCCGATGGCCTCCAGCGCCGACGCCATGATGATCGTCGTCTCGATGCACATCCCCGTCGGCGCCGGACTGCTCAGGATGTCCTGGGGCAAGCGGATCAGCTGCGTCTCCCCGTCAGGATACGCGATATTCGGATTGACATAGTGGACCCGATAGGTAAACGCCAGGGTATCGTAGATTGCGTCCACCTGCTGGCGCACCGCGTCGGGACTGGCCGCGCCGCCGTTATAGCCAAAGAGCGCATTGGCGGCTGGGTAGTCCTGGGGGTGCGCCGCCAGCCAATCGGCCGCGCGCCCAACCAATGTTTGTACCGCGGCGGATTGCGGCGTGACCCAGCCCGCCAGGTACGGCGAGAGGTCTTTGCCCCCCGTGCCCTGCCAGCGCATCAACTGGCGCGATTCCAGGCGCACGGGCCACGGCGTGTCGCAGACCTGCTGGTTCGCGCCCCGCACACTCAGCTCGATCTGCGCGTCGCGCGCCTGGGGGCCCACCAGGGCGTCCAGCGCGCTCGCGCCCAGCAGCGGCGGCTTGAAGCTCTGTGTGCGGAAGGCGGCCGATCCCTGGACGTCGAAGCTCTGTGCCTGGGTGAAGCCGGGTATGCTCAGTGTGAGGCGCAACGGCTGTGGATTGGGGCTACGATAGCGTACGGTGAGGAGCGACGGCTCGTTTTCATAGAACGCTGTGTAGATCTCGGAGGGCGGTGTCCAGGTGATGAGCGTATCGCACTTGCCCGCGACATCCACCTGGTAGTTGGCGTAGGCCAGCTGATATTGCCCGAACAGACGCAGGCCCACCAGCACATAGCCGAGTGCGCCAGCCACCAGGATCACGCCGGCCAGCGCCACCCGGAGGACCCGACTTCGCCTGCTCCGCATGCCGCGCTCCGTCCCGGCCTGGGCCGCGCCCCACCGACCCTGGCGGCGCTCACCATCCTGGGACGCCACCCCACCGCCCATCCATCATAAAACATGGGCGGCCTGTGCGAACAACCACGGCGGTACCTTTGGCCCGCACCATGAGCGTGATTTCGCGTCCGTTCGGACAAAAGACCCTGGGCGATGATCCACCGGCGGCTATGCGCGGGCATGCTGTGGCCAGCCCGTAGTCATGCGTGCGTGAGGGGGAAGCGCCATGTGAGCCGGCGCCGGTTGGGCGTGGCCCCCTGCGCATGGGCTGTGTCGTCCAGCGCGTCCTCGGACCCCAGCAGGGCACCGTCCATGACGACCGCGCGGCCGCGGCCCTGGGGAGCAGGCGCCACGGACCGCTCGGCGCGCCGCTAGTGGGAACCGCTCGTGTCGCCGCCGCCGTTGCCAGGGTGATGGTGTCCAGGGACGTGCGATTCCACGCCGGAGACCGCGCGCCCGATGCCACCCGTCACGCCGCCGACCACGCCAGCCACGTCGCGCCCGATGGTCCCGGCCTCGCCGGCCACGCCACGGCCAAGCGCGCCAGCCTCGCCCGCGATGCCGCGGCCAAGCGCGCCAGCCTCACCGACCGCGTCGCGCCCCAGGCGCAGCGCCTCCGCGCCGCCCTCGCGCAGCAGCGCCTCGCCTTCTTTGGCGGCCTCGACGGCAAGCTTCTCCGCCTCCTCGACGATCAGCTCGATGGTCTTGATGATCGCGCGCAGGATCTCTTCGACGGCCACGGTGATGGCGGCGGCGTAGGCGAAGGCGATGGCCAGCGCCGCCGAGGCCAGATGGGTAGCCCCAGAGGGCGGGAATGTGTGGGTGAAGGCATAGGCGATGCCCTCCGTCGCCACGAGGACGATCACGAACGTGATCAGACCGGTGACGGCGACGAGCCGAAAGGCTCGCTGAATCGCCGTCAGAATGTGCTTGGCGCTCGTTCCGAGCAGCGAGACGAGACGTTTCTCCATAGTACTTCATCCTCTCTTCTTCCCCGCCATCGGAGACCGTGACGCCCGCGATGCCGCCGAACCGCCACGTACGAGGCAGGCTCGGCCATAGCATGCCAGATCATGGCCGAGGTTGCAAGTACCACTTTTTCCCACGCCGCCGGATTGCTCGCTCGCACCTGGCGCTTGGTGGCCGCTCCGTGCCGCGCCTGGCCGGCGTGGGACGTCGTCTCGGTGTCGCCCGCCCGCCCGCTCGCGCCCTTGAAGTGGCGCCCCCCGTGTGGTACACTGCTTACCGACATCCGTCGCGAGCCCCCATAGCTCAGCGGATAGAGCACCGGCCTCCGGAGCCGGGTGCGGGCGTTCGAGTCGCCCTGGGGGCACCATATTCACTCTCAACTTTGGGCTCCCGCGAAGGGAGCCCATTCCCGTTCTGGGGCCGAGCCAGTCGCCAGGGTCAGCCAGTGTTGGCCATGGTCATTACGCGTCGGTCACCATGGGGTCCAGGCTATCGGGGTACAGGCTATCCATGTAGAGGCGCTTGACGAGCGCGCGCCTGCCGCGGACCCCCACCTTGTCGAAGATGTGCGACAGATGGTCCTGGACGGTGTATTCGGTGATATGCAGTTCCGCCGCGATCGGGGAGGTGGACAAGCCGCGCACGACCAGCTCGACCACCTCGCGTTCGCGCGCGCTCAGCCCATAGGCGGCGGTTCGCAGCCACGCCAGCGCCTGGGCGCCCGCGGGCTCGACCACGAGCACGGTGTCCTCCGTGCCCCCGTTCTGAGATTCGGCCACCGCCGCCTGCAGGAAAAGCCAGCGCCCGCTGGCCGTGCGCGTTGCGATGCGTGGGATGCTCGCCGCATCGCGCTCGGTCTCCGGTTTGAGCGCGTGGCGCAATGCGCCCACCGCCAACCAGACGGCTGATGGAAGCGCCCGCCCGTCCTGCCATCCTGGCCCAAGTTCGCCCAGTTCCCGCAGCCAGCGCTCGGCGCTCGCCGTGTACTGGACGACGTGCCCCCGCGCGTCCAGAACCAGCACGCCCGGACCATCGGATATCGCGGTAAGTGGCGCCTGTGCGCGCAGCGCGGCCGCACGCAGCCCGGCGGCGAGATGCGGTGCCAGCCGCCCAACCAGCGCCGCCTCTCGCGTGGTGAAGTCCCGCCGCCCTCGTTCGCGGAAGAGGCTGACGCCGCCCCAGTGTTGCCGCTGGCTGGCGAAGACCGCGCGCATATCGTAGTGGAAGCCGCGCGGGGCAAGCGACATCCGGTACCGCAGCGAACGATCCAGGTGTCCACCGGTTGCCTCCGAGAGCAGCGCCACAGGCCGCCCGGAACGGATCATCCCATTGAAGTCGTTCACATCCTCCTCGAAGTAGACGTGCTCGAGGAAGAAGCGCAGGTTCTGGGTGTCCGGCGGATCCTGGTACATCCGCATCCCGAGGCCGCTCGCGGGGTCGGCGTCGTGAGCGCAGGAGCCATCGAACGGCACGGCGCGGCCGATCGAGGCGAGGACGCGGCGATGGAGCGCCGGCGTGTCGAGACCGGCGTAGCAGAGCCGTCGCACCTCGGCGACGATTCGCTCTTCCATGGTGGTGCTTGCGCTCATTGCCACCACTCCCGCTCCGGCGCGAGGAAATCCCAGAAACCTGGGATAGTAGGGGTACCGGAAGTTGGGTACAGTCGGAGACAGAGGGTCCCTACCAGGAACCATGATACCCGGCGGCGGCCAGCACCGCAACACGGAGGGCGAACCATGGCAACCAACGATCGGCGATTCCCACACGTCTCAGCGGGGGGCGGTCAAACGTACAGCATCATCGGCGAGTTGATCACGTTCAAGGTTACCAGCGCCGAAACTGGTGATGTCTTCTCGATGATGGAGCTCACCTCGCCGCCTGGGGGTGGCCCACCGCTCCACACGCACCCCGCGGCGGAGACGTTCTTGATCCTGGAGGGAGCGTTCGAGTTCACTGGTCTCGATGCTGGAGAACCCTACGCGATCCGCGCAGAGCCTGGCGACATCGTGTACATTCCCGGCGGTGCTCCGCACACGTACAAGACCGCCAGCCCGACACCCGGCAGAGCCCTTGGTGTCCTGGCGCCAGGCGGCGAGATGGAGCGCTTCTTCGCCGAGGCCGGCACGCCGGTGGCCGCCGGGTCCGCGCCCGCGGTTCCAGCTCAGCCGCCGAGCGCGCCAGAAATCGCCCGGCTCATGGAGGCCGCCGCCCGACATGCGATCGTATTCCTCCCTCCACACGACGCCACAGCCGCCGCGGCGGACACCGCTGGAGCGCGGCATGATTGACACTATGAGGAATCCCGGCGTTCACGCCGAGCCGGTCCATCCCTGGGTGGCGGAAGGGCACGGGTCAGTCCGCTTTGGCATCGTGGGCGGACCGCGGGGCGATTGGCCCGCACTAAGCGACTTCGTGCGCATGGTGGAAGAGCTGGGCTTCGATTCGTTCTGGCGCCCAGATCATCCCCTCCTCCTGCCGGACTGCTGGACGATCCTCGCGGCGGTCGCGGCCACCACCCACCAGTTGCGACTCGGCTCGCTGGTCAGTTGCGTCTACTACCGAAACCCCGTGCCGCTGGCCCGGATCGTGGCTGATGTGGATGACATCTCGCGCGGCAGGGTCGTGCTTGGGCTGGGCGCTGGCGACATGGAGGGCGAGTTCCGCTCGATGGGCCTTGCCTATCCCACCCTCCGCGCCCGCCAGGCGGCCCTGGCTGAGGCGCTGGAGGTGGTCCCGCGGCTGCTCCGCGGCGAAGAGGTCATCTACCAGGGGAGCCCCATCCAGGTGACGAGGGCGGCGCCGCGGCCTCACCCTGAGCGACAGCCATATGTGCCGTTGCTTGTCGGGGGCGGGGCGAGCACGCCACGCTCGGTCTCGTCGCGCGGCATGCGGACGCCTCCAGCCTTGGGGCGGGGAGCTGGGGCGGCGGGGCGGCCACCGACACCGATGTGCGGCGGAAGTATGCCAGGCTGCGGGAGCTTGGCGCCGAAGTCGGGAGGCCAGATGCGGCGGTGCTCCACACCTTCCATTTTGTCCCCGTACTTCTGGCCGATAGTCCGCCAGCTCTCGCCGCCAAGCGTGAGCGCGTACCCCAGGAATTGCTCGCGTCGGCCGCTACATCTGGTTTAGTGGGCACCCCAGAGCACGCGGTGGAGCGACTGCGTCCTCTGGTGGCGGCGGGTTGCCAGTATTTCACGCTGGCGGTCTCGGACCCCGACACGCTCCGCTTGCTCGCTGATCGAGTCGTGCCCGCGGTGACTGGCTCGCTGTAGACGGAACGGCTTCAACGCGTTACGCCCTGGCTGCCGATCGTAGACGCGATTGGCGAGACGGACGGCCGTGGCATGCGGTAGAGGCGCGACCGCGCGGAGGCGAGCGACGATGGCGTGTGGCCAATGTCAGAGCGGCGCGGCGAACGTGTTCGGCGAGCGGGCGGCGCGAAGGCGGCTCGAGCGCTACCGCGCGAAGGGGCCGGGCGGGACCACCCGGATGCTGCTCGACGCGCTCAGAGCCGAGGGGGTAGCCGGTCTGACACTGCTCGACATTGGCGGCGGAATCGGCGCGATCGGATTCGAATTGCTCGGGGCCGGCGTCGCTACAGCCACGGAGGTCGAGCTTTCGCCGGCCTATGTCCTGGCGGCGCGGGACGAGGCCGAGCGCCAGGGTGTCGCCGACCGCTATGCGTGTCGGGCGGGCGACTTCGTGGCCCTGGCGGACGACTTCGTGGCCCTGGCGGACGACCTTCCGGCCGCAGGCATCGTTACGCTTGACCGCGTGATCTGCCGCTACCCCGACATGCCGGCACTGGTCGGCCAGTCGGCGGTCAAAGCCGCCAGGTTGTACGGTGCGGCCTATCCGCGCGATGTGTGGTGGGTGCGCGCCATCAGAGTCGTGGCGAACGTCGGGCTGCGAGTGACGCGCAACCCGCTCCGCCTGTTCATCCACCGGACCGCGGCGGTGGAGGCCGTCGTCAGAGGCGGCGGACTGGTGCCGCTGTTCCACCGCGACGCCGGCTACTGGCAGGTGGTCGTCTATGGGCGACCCACATGAGCGCAGGCGTTGGTTGCGACGAGACGCCGACCATCTGGTAACCATCGGTCTCGTGATATACTGCCTACCGATACCAGTTGCGAATCCGAGCGGATAGAGCACCGGCTTCCGGAGCCGGGTGCGGGCATTCGAGGCGCACTGGGGACACCTCAGTCATCCCCCATGTTGGGCTCCCATCGCGGGGTCCTGCCTGACGCTAGTAACGTCATGACACTTGACTATGGATCTGCCGTAGATACGAGGCATACGACCGGCGAGCAGGGAGGATGAACTACACATGACCACCAATCTCGAGAAGGCCCTGGACGCAGCTGCCAAACTTCCGAAAGACGAGCAGGACATCCTCGCCGAGTGGCTGGAGTTGCTATTGCGTCATCTTGCGTCTCAGTCGCGCCGGGATCGCGCCCTGGCAGCACCCACCAAGCTCCCCAACGACGATGGAGGCATAATCGCCGAGTGGCTATTGCGGCATCGGGCATCTGAGCAGCTGGCATCTGAGCAGCGCTGGGATCAGGCTTTCGCCGAGTCTGCGGACGCTCTGGAGTCGTTGGCGGACGAGGCGCTGGCGGAGCATCGCGCGGGTCGAACCGTGCCGCTCGATCCAGACACCCTGTGAACTCGCACAGGACGGCCCGCTTTCACAAGGCATTCGCGGCGCTGCCTCCGCAGGTCCAGGAACAAGCCCGAGAAGCTTACCGATTCTTCAAGCAGGACCCACAGCACCCCAGTCTGCGCTTCAAGTTGGTTCATTCGACCCAGCGAGTTTATTCCGTGCGTATCAACGACGATTACCGCGCTCTCGGCGCCCGCGACGGACAAGATATTGTTTGGTTCTGGATCGGTCCGCACGATGAATACATCAAGATGATCGCACGTTTGTAGCTCACATGTCGTTCGCGCGGTCCTCGGACAGATCGATGAGTCCGATCTCGCGCGTACCGCGCATGCCCAACGCTCCTTGACGCGCCGCGCCCACCGGCGCCTATACTGCCGGGGTTAGGCGATCTCGTTGGGGAGGGTCAGTCCGTGGAGCGCCATGCTCCCATGTTCCACCGGCTCGCCGCCGCCTACGTGCGCGGCCGGCTGGGCACCGCCGAGGGCGATCCCGTTTCCGGCAACCCTTTGTTCGCCCGCCCGCTGGAGAGCCTCTCCGACGCCGAGTGCGACGCCGTGATCGCCACCGGGATGGCGGCCGGCCTGCGTCTCCATCGTTTCAAGCGCACGATGGAGCTGCCGCGCGTCCGCCGCGTGCTGGGCATCCTGCGCGGCATCGGTCCCGCAAGCCTGCTCGACATCGGCAGTGGGCGCGGCGTCTTCCTCTGGCCCCTGCTCCACGCCTTTCCGAATCTGCCCGTCACGGCGCTGGACCGCCTCGACTACCGCGTCGCCGACCTACGGGCCGTGCGCGCTGGCGGTGTGGCCGCGCTCACGCCCGTCCACGGCGACGCGACCGCCCTGCCTTTCGCGGACCGCGCTTTCGACGTCATCACCATACTCGAAGTGCTGGAGCATATCCCCGACACCGACCGCGCCCTCGCCGAGGTCTGCCGGGTCGCCCGGCACTTCGTGGTCCTCTCCGTCCCGTCCAGGGCCGACGACAACCCTGAGCACATCCATCTCTTCGACCGCGCCACGCTCGTCGCTCGGCTTCAGCGCCACGGCGCCGCACGCGTCACCACCGAATACGTGCTCAACCACCTGATCGCCGTCGCTCGCATGGGCGGCTAGTGAGGTCCAGAGAACCGCGGGCTGTTCATGAACACGATCCAGAAATATCCCCGCACCGCCCACATCGCCGGCTCCGGCATTCAGTCCGGCGATGTGGACCTCGCGGTCGTGCCGTACAGTGCCCTCGCCGGGCGCCACCTCGTCGTCGAGGAGAAGATGGACGGCGCGAACTGCGCCATCAGGTTCGCGCCCGATGGCGCGCTCCTGCTCCAGAGCCGCGGCCACTACCTCGCCGGCGGCCCGCGCGAGCGCCAGTTCGATCTACTCAAGGCCTGGGCTGGCCGCCGCGCCCCGGCGCTCTGGGACGTCCTGGGCGATCGCTATGTGCTTTACGGCGAGTGGGTCTACGCCCGGCACACGATCTACTACACCGCCCTGCCCCATTACTTCCTCGAGTTCGACGTGCTCGACACCTCGACCGACACCTTCCTCTCCACGCCAGTCCGGCGCGATCTACTCGCCGCCGCGCCCTTCGTCGTCTCCGTCCCTGTGCTCCGTGCGGGACCAGTCGCCACGCTCGACGACCTGCGCGCCTTCATCGGGCCGTCGACGTGCATCGCCGGGGACCACCTGGCCCAACTCCGCGCCGCCTGCCTCCAGCGCGGCCTGGACGCCGACCTCGCCCTGCGCGAGACCGACCCGACAACCCTGATGGAGGGGCTGTACATCAAGCTCGAGGAGGACGGCGCCGTGCGCGAACGCTACAAGTACGTGCGCTCCGGCTTCCTCCAGACCGTCCTCGACTCCGGCAGCCACTGGCTGGACCGGCCGCTCGTGCCTAACGGCTTGCGCGAGGGGGTGGATCTCTTCGCATGAGTACCTGGACCTTCCCCCATGTGCCCGCGCCGCCGGACTGGCGCATCGACTGGGACGCGATCGCTGGCCGCTTTGCCTGGATTCGGGCGATGGCCGGCGTGCCGCAGGAGCCGGCCTACCACGCCGCGGGCGACGTGCTGACCCACACGCGAATGGTCGCCGAAGCCCTAGCGGGGATAGATGCCTGGCGCACCCTGCCGCCGGAGGAGCGCGGCCTCCTCTTCGCCGCGGCGCTGCTCCACGATGTCGCCAAACCCGCCCGCACCGTGACCGAACCGGACGGGCGCATCTCGTCGCCGGGCCACGCCCGCGCGGGTGCCATGCTCGCCCACTACCTGCTCTGGATCGGCGACGGCCTGGACATCCCGCCACCATTCCCCTGGCGCGAGGCGGTGACGCGGCTGGTTCGCCACCACGGCTTGCCGCTGTGGTTCTACGCGCGCGACGATCCCCGCCGCGCCTTGCTCGCCGCCGCCCAGACCACGCGCCTCGATCAGGTGGCGCTGCTGGCCGAGGCCGACGTCCGCGGCCGGGTCTGCGCCGACCAGCGCGAGCTGCTGGACCGGATCGGGCTCTTTCGCGCCTACGCCGCCGAAGTTGGCTGCGCCTCCGCTCCGTACCCTTTCGCCTCCGACCACAGCCGCGTCGCCTACTTCGCCAGCGCGCCCGGCTCCCAGCCCGATCCCGCCCGCGTCGTCTACGACGACACCGTTGGCGAGGTCACGCTCCTCGCGGGTCTGCCCGGTGCCGGCAAGAATACCTGGATCGCCGCGCACCGTCCTGACTGGCTCGTCGTTTCCCTCGACGCCATCCGGCGCGAGCGCCACATGTCGCCCGCGGGCGATCAGGGCGCCGTGGTCCAGGCGGCACGCGCGCACGCGCGCGACCTTTTGCGCCGCCACGAGCCGTTCATCTGGAACGCCACCAACACCAGCCGCGCGCTGCGCACCCAGTTGATCACCCTCTTCGCCGCCTACCACGCCCGCGTAGCCATCGTCTATGTGGACGCGCCCTACGAGGTCTTGCGCGCGCGCAACCACAGCCGCCCCCGGCCCGTGCCCGACACCGTGATCGACCGTCTGGCGCGCCGGCTCGAGATTCCCGATGCCACCGAAGCCAATAGCGTGCGGTGGGTATACGCGTGATGCCGATGGGCAACATCGCGGCGAGCGCAAGCTTTCCGTAAGCACCTCATGTATAATGCGGAGTGGTGGCCCTTGTTGTGCGCTGTACGGGCGCGGCTCGCCCTCTAGGTCCCCTTCCCCGCACCGTAGGCGCGATAGCCGTTTCCCAGACAGCCTGCGATTGTACGCCGAGGGGCCGGGGAGCGGTCCTCTGGCCGATTTGCCCCCTCATCCGTCTACACACGGGGGAGCCTCGTTATACGGAGTGTAGTCAGGGCGGCTGGGCCTGGCGGTCGGACGAGCGCGCGACACAGGCGCGCCAACGGGAGTGGATGACGCATGCGGACGATGCGGCAAGGTAGCACGACACCCGGCCAGCGCGGTGAGCGGGACAAGCGGGATGGGCGGGCCCTGGTCCGGGCGGGCCAGCGGTTGATCCTCGTGTGCGGCGCCGTGCTGGCGCTGCTGCTGAGCGCCTGTGGGCAGACCGGTCCCGGCGTGGCGGCCGATCGCCTCGTCGCCCTTGGCGCGCCCGACGCCTCCGCCCAGGCGCATGGCATCAGTCTGCTCGCGGCCAATCAAGCCAGCGCCCAGCAGGCGCGCGAACGTCAAACCTTGATGGCCGCCGCCAACTGGTACATCGCCCACATGTCGCTCGACGAACAGATCGGCCAGATGTTCCTCGACGAGATGGACGGCCAGGACTTCACGCCCGAGATGGCCTACATGATCGGGCAGCAGCACGTCGGCGGGATCATCCTCTTCCCGCTGGGTGTGAACTTTGGCACCTACAATCAGCAGGTGACGCTCGATCAGCAGATCCAAGCGCACGCGAAGATCCCGCTCTTCACCGCGGCTGACTCTGAGGGCGGCGGCCTTTCGCTTGGCCTCAGCGAATATTTCGGATCGTTCCCGGCTCCGGGCGACCTCGGCACTTCAGGCGACCCGCGGCTCGCCTACCAGTGGGGCGTGACCACCGCGCATGACATGCGACAGGTCGGCATCAACACGAACTTCGCCCCAGTCGTGGACGTCTCGGTGAATGGCGCGGAATCCTGGGGCTCCGGCCGGACCTTCTCGTCCGACCCGCGGCAGGTCGCCCTCCTCGCGGGCGCATTCATGCGCGGCCAGCAAGACGCTGGTGAGATCTCCACGCTGAAGCACTTCCCCGGCCTGGGCAGCACGGTCCTGGACCCCCACAAGACCCTGCCGGTCATCAATCGGTCCTGGGATCAGCTCTGGTCCACCGAGCTCTACCCGTACCGTACGCTAGTCGCGAGCACGCCGCCCGACCTGATCATGTCCACCGACGAGCTGGTTCCCGTCGTGGATCCGACACTGCCCGCCGAGGTCTCGCCCGCCTGGATCAACGGCATCCTGCGCCAGAAGATCGGCTACGATGGCGTCGTCATCACCGACGCCCTGTGGATGGACGGGCTCAGTCAGTGGACACGTACCAGGGGCTTCTTCGATCCCGGCCCCGCCGTCGTCATGTCCGTCGAGGCCGGCGACGATTTGATGATCGCCGCGTACAACGCCGACTCCTCCGCGCTAGCCATCGCCGGCCTCAAGAACGCCGTTCTCTCGGGGCGGATCAGCCGCGCGCGCATCGAGCAGTCCGTGCGGCGTATCCTGATGGTCAAGATCAAGTATCACCTGCTCCCGATGCCGCCAACCGTCCAGGCCCAGCAGCCGCTCACCGCGCTCAGCGCCTAGCGGGGGGCGTGGTCCTCACCCCCGGCCTCCCGGGCCATTCACCGAACGACTGAGACTCATCAGCCTGAGATCGGTCTGGCGGCGAGTGCCAAGGTGCGCGGTGCGGCCCAGGTGGATGTCCCAGTCCGGGCGGGCGAGGCGGTGCGGCAGGGAGGGGCAGGGAATTTATCTCTACTTCCGCCACGGCGCTTGCCCCTCATGGTACAATGCCTCCCGCGCCGGCCATCGCGCCAACCACTCGTTGCCGCGGCCCGCATCTGGCTCCCCCCTCCCGTCGCAACGGGGGAGGGGTTGGGGGAGGGGGACCTCTCTGCCCCTCCGTCCCCCCCTGAGTCCTCATGGTGAACACCCTCACGCCCTCTAGAGAGAACCGATCAGCGATGACCGAACCCGGCACCGGCGGTCCGACCCGGCGCATCCTTTTGGCCACCACCAATCCCCACAAGATCGTCGAGCTGCGAGCACTGCTGGCCGGCGCACCCTTCACAATCGGCGATCCCAATGACCTCGGCCTCGACCTAGATGTGGAGGAGACCGGCACCACGTTCGCCGCGAACGCCACCCTGAAGGCCCTGGCCTGGGCACACGCCGCGGGCATAGTATCCCTCGCCGACGATTCCGGTCTGGAGGTTGACGCCATGGGCGGTGCTCCCGGCGTCTACTCCGCCCGCTGGCCCGCTCCCGGCATGCCGTACCCCGAGCGCTTCAAGGTCTTGGTCGCCGCGCTCGACGGCCTCCCGCCAGAGCGGCGGAGCGCGCGTTATCGCTGCGTGATCGTGGTCGCGGACCCACAGCGCGTGCTCGTCACCGCCGAGGGCACCGTCGAGGGACGCATCGCTCTGGCGCCGCGCGGCACTGGCGGCTTCGGCTACGACCCGATCTTCGAGCTCCCTGAGAGCGGCCGGACGTTCGGCGAGACCCCGCCCGCCGAGAAACACCAGATCAGCCACCGCGCGCGCGCGGTGACCGCGGCGGTGGCCGCGCTCGAACGCCTGATCGCCGCGGACCCCACCGCCTGGCCGGCCGCGGACGCCGCGGCGCCAGCGACCTGATTCCCGGGACCATTATCCCGGACTGACCCAACGTACTGACTCAATGGACTGAACGGCGGTCGCGCCGTCCCCGCCCGCGGGGCGCGCACCTAGCGGAATCGGAGCGTGTGTGGCCGCCCAGCCCGTGCGCGTGGCCATCGATCTGGAGACCACCGGCCTCCAGGCCGAGCTGGACAGCATCATCGAAGTCGGCGCCATCAAATTCGCCGGTGGCGAGGTGCTGGAGACGTTCGAAAGCTTCGTGGCGCCACGCGTCCCGCTCCCCTACCGCGTCCAGCGACTCACCGGCATCCGGCCCGCCGACCTGGTGGCGGCGCCGGCATTCGCCGCCGTCGCGCCCGCCTTGCGCGCCTTCCTGGGCGATGCGCCGCTGGTTGGCCACAGCGTTGCCTTCGACGCCGCGTTCCTGCGCCGGGTAGGCCTCGCGCACCGTAATCCCCTGGTGGACACCTATGAGCTCGCCTCCGCGCTGCTCCCGAACCTGCCCAGCTATACCCTCGAATCCGTCGGGTCCGCGCTTGGGCTCGCCAGCCCTACCTACCACCGCGCCCTCGCCGATGCCCAGCTCGCGCGCGATGTCTTCCTCGCCCTGCTCGAACGCCTCAATGCCCTCGACCCCGGCACCATGCGCGTGCTTGGCCGGCTCATCAGCGCCGCCGACTGGTCCCCAGCCTATTTCGTCCGGGGCGCGCTCCGCGCGCGGGGCGATGCCGTTCCCGCTGGGCCTGGCCGACCTGGTTTGGGGGCACTCGGATCGCTCGGCGCCCAACTGACCGCCAAGCTCGGCGTCGACCCAGACGTTCTGGCCCTGGCCATCGCTCGCGAGCCCACCAACGAGCCCGTGCATCTTCCGTCGTCCGCTGACCCTGGCGCGCCGGCGCCAGCTCCTCGCGACACGGAAGACAGCCCGGACACGGAGGACACTTCCGCGCCGGCGGACGCCGCGCGCCAGGTGGCGGCATGCCTGGCGGATGGCGGCGTCGCGATGATCGAGACCGGGGGCGGCGCGGCGGGCACGCGTGCCTGCCTGGTCCCCGCGCTGCGCTGGGCCGCCCAGACCGGCGGTCGTGTGCTGATCGCGGTGGCGGGCCTCGCCGCGGCCGGGCGTCTGGCGCGCGAGATCGCGCCCCAGGCGCTCGCGGACCTGGGCCTGACCACGGGCGATCTCCCCGTCGCGGAGGTGGGCGAGCTCTCCGCCTATCTCTGCCTGCATCGCTGGTTCGGTGCCGCAACCCTGCCCCGCGATGGCGCTTTAGGACGCGACCTCGCCCGCGGGCTCGCCAAGATCGCCGTCTGGTCCGGCGCCACCACCACCGGCCTGCGCGGTGATGTGGCGCTGGCCGGCCCAGAGCACGCCGCGTGGGAGCGCGCGCGCGCGGGCGACGAGTTCCGCGATTCGTCGTCGGCGTGCGCCTATCGGCGGCATGGGTACTGTTTCGTGGCGCGGGCCGAGGCGGCGGCCCAGAGTGCCCGCGTGGTGGTGACCACACACGCGGCGCTGGCGCATTCGCTCAGCGGCACCGAACACCTGATCCCGGACATCGAGCGGGTGGTCGTGCTGGATGCCCATCTGCTGGAGGACGAGCTGCGCCGTGCCACCGCGTGGTCGCTGGAACGGCACGCCCTGACCGCCACCCTGGCGGACCTCGCCTCCACCCCCCGGCATGGCGAGCGCGCGGGACTGCTGCACCAGGCCGCCCTGGGCAGTGCTCAGGGCCTTGCCCAGGGCGATGCCCGGGCCCTGGAGGCGACGTGGTTTGCCCAGGTGCGGCGCGCACAGCGCGCCGCCGATGCGTTCTTCGCGGCGCTTGGCCGGCTCCATGCCGAGGCGCCCGGCGGGTCGGGCGGCTCACCGCGCGGACGGTCGGCCGAGGACAGCACCGCCAGGGTGCGCAACGACAACACCGAGCGATTCGTCTGCCTGGATGCGCGAGCACGGCAGCTCGCCGCCTGGCCCGAGGTGGAAAGCGCCTGGGAGGAGCTAGAACGGCGCCTGCTCGCCGTCGCGCGGCTGGCCGCCGAGGTGGCCGAGCGCTCCGTGCCCACGGGCGCGACCTGGGCCGCCGATGGCGTGGCCGCGGATGGGGTGGCCACCGACCTGTTCGGTGCCCGCCGAGCGCTGGAGGATCTGTGCGCCCACGTCGATCTGGCCATCGCCGGCTCCGGCCCCGGGCTCGTCCATTGGGTGCGTCCATCCCAGCCGCCACCCGTCCGCGGCCTCGCCGCGCGGGCTCCCGCCGGGCCAGCCTCCCGCGCCCAGACTCGCGGCGCTCAAGACTCAGGTGCGCAGTCCACGCGCGCCCGCGCGGCCAGCGACCAGACGCCCGGCGCCGACCAGTCCGGCGAGGGTAATGGCGGGCCGCTGGCGCTCGTTGGCGCCGCGGCGGACGCTGGGGGCATGCTGGCGCCCCTTCGCGCGCCGGGGCGGGCGCTGATCCTGGCGGATCCGGCGCTGGCGGTCGGCGGCGATTTCGAGTATTCGTGTGGCGCGCTCGGCCTTCCCGCGGCGGACGTGCGGACGCACCTTTGGCTGCCCAGCCGTGCCGATCAGACCCTGCTCGTCATTCCCGAGGACGTGCCCCTGCCCAACGCACCCAGCTACCAGAAGTCGCTGGATGAGGCGCTGGTTGCCCTGGGCACCACCCTCGGCGGGCGGGTCGTGGCGCTCTTCCCGTCCCACGCCGCTGTCCGCGCCGCCTATGGTGGCGTCCGCCAGCGCCTGGAGCAGGCCGGTGTGCTCGTGCTGGCCCAGGGCCTCGACGGCTCGGTCCGCCAACTCTGGCAGACATTCCGCAACGAGTCGCGGGTGGTGCTGCTGGGCGCGGGCGCTTTCTGGGATGGTGCCGAGCTGGAGGACGCCGCCCCCGCGTGCGTGGTCGTGACCCGCCTACCGTTCCCGTCGCTGAGCGATCCCCTCCAGGCCGCGCGCGCCGATCTCTGGCAGGACCCGCAGGCCCAGTTCGTGGTCCCCAACGCCGCCCTCAAGGTCCGCCAGGCGCTCAATGGTCTCGCCTGGAGCCACACCCGCCGCAACGCGGTGGTCCTCTTCGATGGCCGCGTGACCGGTCGGGCCTACGGCGCGTCCATCCTGGCGACCCTACCGCAATGCGCTCAGCGGCACGAGCCCGTGGAGCGTCTGGCCGCGAGCGTGGCGGAGTGGGTGGCCGCGGGCGCCGGCACGCCCCCAGCGGCATCAACGTGAGCGGCACCGACCGCCGCACGGTTGGTCCCGGCGCGCCGACAAAATGGGCATTGTGGTCTCCCCCAGCTTCGTGCTATACTCGTTCGAGTGTACTCGTGCGGGCAGCACGCGTCCGTCACCGCGTGGGGTCGCATCCAATCAACGCGCCCGGGTGGGCACGGAGCGGTGGTGACACGCCCGGATGCCAGCGCGGTCCAGCCCCTGATGCCGCCACGTCGCGCGCGGGAACGTGGGCAGCGGAGCGTGGACCCCATGCGGCGGTGAGTGGCCGCGGCACCGCGGGCGCGAGGAAGGCCCGGGACCAACGCCCGTGATTCCAGCACACGATTGACCTCAACACGATTGACCCCAAGAGGGTTGAGTGCCCGCGCCGGACGCGGCGCGCCGGAATGAGAGCCGAGCTCGCACAGGCAGGAGAGACGGACGCATGTACGCTGTGATCGAGACGGGGGGCAAGCAATACCGTGTCACCCCCGGCCAGCTGCTCGAGGTCGAGCGGCTTTCTGAGGACCCAGGGGAGACAGTCACCCTCGACCGCGTGCTGCTGGTCTCGGCCGACGGCCGCACCCTGGTGGGCAAGCCCACGGTCCCCGGTGCGCGCGTGGTCGGCGCGATCGCTCGCGAGGGCCGCGGCAAGAAGATCATCGTCTTCAAGTTCAAGTCCAAGAAGCGCTATCGCCGCAAGACTGGTCATCGCCAGAATTACACCCACCTGCTGATTACGGACATCCAGGCCGACGGCCAGAGCCTCGTCCCCGAGGACGAGCGCAAGCGCTACGAGGCCAGCGCCACCCGCATGGCCACGCGCTACGAAGCCAAGCTCGCCGGCCTCAATGACCTGCCGAGCTACGAAGAAATCTTCGGCGCGGAAGCCGACGAGTCGGAGACGACCGAATAGGGCATCGAGTAGGGCACGGGGTGGCGGCCGCGCGGTAGGGCGTGGGAGCGAAAGGACGCACACAACATGGCACACAAAAAGGGCATGGGTAGCTCGCGCAATGGGCGCGACAGCAAGCCGAAGATGCTGGGCGTGAAGCGCTACGACGGTGAGTACGTGCGCTCCGGCACGATCATCGTGCGGCAGCGCGGCACGCGGTTCAATCCTGGCCGCAACGTCGGCCTGGGGCGCGATTTCACGATCTTCGCGGTCATCGACGGCCGCGTGAAGTTCGAGTGGGAGACCCGCACCAAGAAGCGCATCAGCGTGTATCCGCTGGCCGAGGACGAAGTGGCCGTACCGGTCGGCGTGGTGCGCAAGTAGCGCGCGTTCAGCCGGGCGCGTTCTACCAGCAACGAGGTCGAGCGGGTTTGGAGGCAGGAGCCATCGAGCGCTCCTGCCTTTGCGCGTCTCCCACGCGGCACGCCGGGTACGGGTTGTTCATGGGTGTACCCCAACGGTGATCTCCATCGTAGAGTCACCAGGGTCTATCGCCGATGTTCCGCGTGACGCCCACGCTGTTCGTCTGGTGGGCTCGCGCGTCCTGTCGCAAGGCCGCTTGGGCGAGCGCGGGCCCAGTGCGGGCGCGGTCACGATCTTGCGAGCACCCGTCGTGACTCTGGAGACCGGCGCCGGCATTGCGTCAGCATTGCGCCGGTTCGCGGCGAATGGTATAGTGGCAAGCGATAGCGAGCGGGCCGTGAGATGCGCCCGGGTATGCCGGCATCTCGTAGAGTGAGGAGAGGGGGCGGCCGCATGGCGCTGCGCCTCGTCGCCGCGGCCAAGACGGATCCTGGGCTGCAGCGCGAACAAAATGAGGACGCCTGCTACGAGTTGGTGTCGGCGGCGAACCCCGCTTCGGGACTTTTTGTGGTGGCCGACGGCATGGGCGGCTACCATGCGGGCGAAATCGCCAGCCAGCTCGCCGTGGAAACCATTTCCGCCGAGTTGTTGCCGCTGCTGGCGCCCCGCAGCACACAGCCCACCATGCGGCTGAAGCGCCGCAAGAGCGGCCGCAAAGAGAAGGCCGCTGATGTCGCCCCAGAGGCCGCGGAGATCACCAGCGTCCCCGAGGCCGGCACTGATGTGGCCGCGGACGCGGCCACCACTCCGCCCGCGGCCGCGGACGGCGCGACCACCGACACCGCCGGCGACATGGGCAAAGACGCGAGCGATGGCGCCGCGAGCGCTGGCGCCGCGAGCGCCGCGCACGACGGCGATCTCGATCCGCCCTCCGCGGGAGGCGCGCCGACCCAGCAGCTCGCCGAAGCGCTCGCCATGGAGCACTACGGCGAGCGCCTGCGCGAAGCCGTGGAGCATAGCAGCGAGGTCATCGTCCAGTACGGGCAGGACCACAGCGACGCCCGCGGTCTTGGCTCGACCGTCACCGCCGCCCTCGTCATCGACGGCCAGGTCTTTATCGCCAACGTCGGCGACAGCCGCACCTATCTCCTGCGCGATGGCGAGCTGCGGCGTGTCACCCGAGACCATTCGCTGGTCGAGCGTTTGGTCGAGGCCGGGCAGATCGAGCCCGACGAGGTGTACGATCACCCCAATCGCAACCTCATCTATCGCTCGCTTGGCGCCGGCCGCGCGGATGTCGAGGTCGATCTCTTTAGCGACACGCTGCGCCCTGGCGACGCGCTGCTGCTCTGTTCGGACGGCCTCTGGGAGATGGTGCGCGACCCTGATATGACGCGCATTCTGGTGGGAGCACGCGAGCCCGCCGCGGCCTGCGATCTGCTCATCGACGAGGCGAACGAGCACGGCGGCGAGGACAACATCACCGCTGTGCTGGTGCGTTGTGAGGATGCGAGTGATGCGGGTTAGGAAGAGCAGGGAACGGCGGTCATGAGCCTCGCGGTCGGGACCATCCTCGCCGGGCGCTACCGCATCCTCGCGCGCCTGGGCGACGGCGGGATGGGCACCGTCTACCAGGCCGAGGACCTGCGCCTGCCGGGCCGCCTCTGGGCCCTC
>JANWHL010000123.1 GCA_025450405.1 Ktedonobacterales bacterium | reverse complement strand
TGGCGTTGAGCGAGAGAGTGAACGACGGCTTCCGCCGCACGGGACGGCATGGGGACATGCTGCTGGCTCGCTGGCCACGCCGCTATCGGTCGGCTCTCACAGCGCGAGCGCCCCCAACTACCTGCGGGCACCAGATCAGCCACGTCCCGCGCACGCTCAGGTATGAGTCTCGGCGCTCGCTTCTTCGCGCGTTCAGCCCCTGACGAACAAGACCACCGCGGCGATCGCGGCGGCGCCCATGGCCAGCACGGTGAGGGTGCCCACGGCGTTCGCCAACCGGCCGTTGGTATGCCCGCCCATAATCGCGCGGTTGTTGGCCACCAGCAGGATCAGCACGAGCAGGGGAACGGCGACCACGCCGTTGATGACCGCGGAGTAGACGAGCGCCAGGATCGGGTTGATTCGCAGCAGGTTCAACCCCATCCCCACCAGCGTGGCGGTCCCGATCACGGCGTAGAACCCGGGCGCCTGGAGAAAGTTCCGAGCCAGTCCCTCATGCCAGTGGAATGCCTCGGCGACGGCGTAGGCCGCTGACCCCGCCAGCACGGGGATGCCCAGCAGGCCAACACCCAGGATGCCCACCGCGAAGATCACCTTGGCAAACAGCCCCGCATAGGGAAAGGTGTGCACCAGCGGTTCGAGCGCCGCCGCCGCCTGATCGGCGGTGGTGATATTGGTGATGCCATGCGTGTGGAGCACGCTGCCGGTGGTGAAGATGATGAACCAGGTGGCGACCTCCGAGGCAAGCATGCCAAGCGCGGTGTCGATGCGCAATGCGCGAATCTGGGCCAGGAGCAGCAGCCGCTGCTGGCGAAGGCCGCCCGGACGGCGCGCCGAGGATGGTCCGTTCGCTAGCTCTTCCACCTCTTCGGAGGCTTGCCAGAAGAACAAGTAGGGGCTGATGGTTGTGCCCAGCACGCCGACGACCAACGCCAGGAAGGTCGGGGTAAGCTCGAGGTGCGGCACGACTGTCGCCCGAATGAGCGCCACCCCTCGCGGCCCGATAATGAGGCCGGTGGCGACGTAGGCGAGCAGCGAGAGCGCCAGCAGCTTGAGCACGACGGCGTAGCGTCGATAGGGGACGAAGACCTCGAGGGCGAGGATCCCGAGCGAGAGCGTGACGAGCAGGAGCAGGAAGGGGACCACCGGCACGAGCAGTTGGACCGTGGCCGCCATGGCGCCCAGGTCGGCCCCGATGTTCAGCGTGTTGGCCACCAACACCAGGCCGACCGCGACATAGAGTACGCGCCGGCTGTAGTGTCGCCGGACCACCGCCGCGAGGCCCGTGCCCGTCACCAAGCCGATGCGCGCGCACATCTCCTGAACCGCGATCAAGAGCGGGAGCATGTAGAGCGCCAGCCAGAGCTGGCCGGTGCCGAAGGCCGCGCCGGCTTGCGAATAGGTGCCGATGCCCGATGGGTCATCATCGGCGGCGCCGGTGACCAGGCCCGGTCCCACGACGCGGAGCCAGCGGCGGAGCTGCGGCAAGGGTTGTGGGCGGCCCCGCGGCGGTCCGAGCAGCACTGGCCGCCCTGATGGGCGCACCGCCGGGGTGGTCCGCGCTGGATCAGGAGGAGATGGTTTCGAGGACACGTCGCACCTCCGGCTCGGCCGCCGCGGTCGAGAGGGCACCGTCGAGAGCGAGGTGCTCACCGGTCTCCAGTCCAAGCCCGGCATTGGCATAGTACATCGGTGATTAGTGCGCGTGCCAGCGTGGCGGACCGCAACGGGCGGCAGGTGCCGCCTGCTACCGTAGGCGCCCGTGCAACCCGCTCCAGTCGGTGCCAGACTTTGGGCAATTAGGTCTCCGGCGCGAGGCGGCCACTACAGCGCCGCGGGCAGCGCGGCTGAGGTGAGCCGTCCTTTGTTGCGGGTCTGAGGCTGGTGTCGTCATGAACTCGCCTTGACTCATGAACTCAGCTCAGTTTGCCCGGTGAAACTCCCTGTCGCTGCCCGCGGTGCCACCTGCCCAGGGGGAGATCCTTCCTGAGCCGACTGAGCCGGCACGGTCGAGACCGTGGCGGTGAGCATGGCGCGCAGGCTGTGTTCGATAAGCAGCACGACCTGCTCGCGGGTCACGTCGGGCTGCCGCACCCACTGCATGCAGACCTCTTCCAGCAAACTCAACCAGCCCCGCAGGCCGAGCAGGACCAGCGGGTGAGCGCCCGAGAAGCCCAGGCCGACGTACATCCCGTCCAGTTGCCGCTGGCGATACTCGGTGAGCAATGCCTCAACCTCGGCATCCGACCCGATCCCCCCACGCAACACCATCCTGGCTAAGCCGGGATACTGCTCAAACAGCGACAACACCTCCGAGAGCCCCGCGTGCAGATCCGGGTGGAGAGGGGTGAATTGGAGCATCTGGGCCAGCACGTGGCGCACAGTCGCCACGTAGAGCTCGCGTTTGCTCGCGAAGTAGTGGTAGAGCAGCCCTTTGGACATGCCCACCGCGGTGGCAAGGTCCTCGATGGCAAGCGTGTCATAGGCATGGGTGGAAAAGAGGCGTTGGCTCACGGCGAGAATGCGTTGGATGCGCACCTCGCGTGACAGCCGCGCTCGCTTCCGGATGTGCTTAGGCGCTTCCCTGGTGGGAGGGGGGGTATTTGTCTGGGTCACGTGTTAGTCATCCCTTTGATGATCCTGTGAGGATCCTGACTTCATGCTCTCACTCCGTGAGCCTCCTTGAAAGGCTCTCCAGCGCCGCCCTTCGGGGCTCGCGGAGCCGCTCTCCCGTCGCGGAGGATCTCGCGTCAAGGAGAGTCTACCACGCTATTGACTCGCACTCAATACACTATTGACTCTCGTTCAAATGCATGGTACACTGCTGGTATCGAACGAAAGTCAATAGAAGGACGCTGTGCGGACCGCGTCGTGGGGACCGGACCGCCGCCCTTGTCAGGAGCATGGGCAGGATGAACGCGGCCGATACTACCTACGCCAAAGAGATCGCGCGTGAGCCTGTTCCCCAATTCTGTTCCCCAACAAGGAGGCCTTCCGATGCTACGTTCAGCGATATACGCCCCGCGGCCCGACTGCGCCCCCACCCCCCCTGCCCCGCCAATTACCGCGGGGGCGGCCTCGTCAGCAGCGCCCCCGCACGCGATCAACCCGCACGTGTTGGGAGTTGCCGCGGCACCCGGCCAAAGCGCTCCTGTTCGTAGGTGGCCTGCTTACCACGCGCCAGGCATTGGCGCTCCGCAAGCTCATGTGCTGCCGCGCAAGGTGATGGAGTTCGCGGAAGCCCAGCGATTCCGCTTCGGCGCCGCTATCCAGGCGAGCGACGGCGTAGCCGGGTCGCTGGTCATGGTCGTCGTCGACGAGCAGCGGCGGGCAAGCACCCATCTCGGCATCAGAATGAGCCCGTTCCATCGCCACGTCGTTCTCGTGTCGGTGGATCGCGTCACCGACGCCACCGCCGACACGGTCACGCTGAGCATCCCCCAGGATCGGATCGCGAGGGACGGGCCCACTGTCATGCCCTCGGGCATCGCTCTCACTCGCTCCACCCGGGTGAGCGCGTCTGGTGCACCGCGAAACTTCATCGGGCACCTCGTGCAGGTGTCCATCCATCGGGAGGCGCACGAGCTGCACCATCTCGTTGCGGCTCGGCGCCTGCATGGGACCGTGCTGGTGCTAGCTTCTCTGATTACCGGCATCACCCCGCGGGACATCGCGGTGAGCCTGACCGGCGTGCCGCCGGAGCAACTAGTGCGCTACCGTCCCGACGAGGAACTACGTCGCAACGCGTACGACAGACTGTATGACTACGCGCCGTTACGCATCGATCTCTCGGGCATTGCGATTTACGCGCTGGACGGTGGCGTCTGGCTGAGGGGGCATGTCTCCAGCGACGGCAAGCGGCGCCTCGCCGAGCATCAGCTGCGGGACCTCGTCGGCATGTTTGAGTTGCACAACGAGCTGGTAGCGGATGAAGAGTTGGCCGCGGCCGTCGCGATGGCTCTGGCGCACGATCCCCGCACCGCCGGGCAGCACATCGGCGTCTACCCCCAGCTTGGCGACACTTACCTGCGCGGCAGCGTCCAGACGCGTGCCGCTCGTACGGGAGCCGGTGACGGCGCGGCGGGAGTTGCTGGGGTGAAGGGGGTTATGAACGAGCTGCGCGTCGATCCGCACGCCGGGGCAGTTCCCGCGCTGGCAAGTGTCTCCAACCGCGAGGAGATGGTACCCGGTGGACGGTGATCCTCGCGCACGTGCGGCGGATGGGCGGATGCGCCAGATCCTCTCCGTACCGCGGCGGAAGGCCACTGTAGTTGTCGCGCGGGCGAGTCCGCGGACGCCGCCAGCACTCTATACACTACAGCAAGTTTCAAAACCACGGTCAGCGCGTTAGCACTAAGGACGTTGATCCCGCTGGCGCGAGCGGCTGGCCTGGCGCAAGAGTGAGAGCCCGTCGCGATGTCTGGCCATGCATGCGTCCGCTTTCCGATGCCACTGCGTCTGTAGACAGTCTAGCACGCACCCTTCTATACTGACGGCGGCCGTTTCGCGTGCATGGTCACTGCCATGCCAATCGCGAGCAGAGAGGCCGGAGTCACGTGAAAGAGAGCGATCCAGTTAAGCAGGTGACACCTCCTCCCGCCATCTCTGATGACGCGCTTGCACAGCAACTGTTCGACGTTTCTCCCGCTCGCATGCTGCTGGGAGCGTGGCCCTGTGTGCTCCTTGACGTGGTCTGTCCAGTGGTGTCGTATCAGGTGTTGACGCGGCTCGGCATGACCAGTAGCTTGGCTTTGGCGACCTCGGCGATCTTCCCTCTGATTGCCTTCCTCACCACAGTGCTTCGCCACCGCCAAGTCGAGGCCCTCAGCATCGTCAGCCTCCTGTTCATAGCTGCCGGCGTCACCGTCAGTCTCACGTCTGGAGACCCGCGCTTTATCCTCTTAAGTAGCTCCCTCTTCACTGGGTCGTTGGGCCTGCTCTTCCTGCTGTCACTGCTCCTGGAGCGTCCCCTCGCCTTCTATTTCGGGCGCCAGCTGATAACTGGTGCTGTGCCTGAGCTAATGCGGCGGTGGGACGGGCTGTGGAAGTACCACAACTTTCGCCGTGCCAATCGCATCGTCACGGGCGTATGGGGCGGCGGGCTCTTGCTGGAAGGGCTGCTGCGCGCGCTGCTGGCGCTGGTCCTCCCTACAACCATCTTTGTCCTGGTTTGGTCTCCGCTGAGTTACGCCATGTATGTGGGACTCATTGTCTGGACGGTGCTGTTTGGGCGATCGGAAGCCGCGTGACCACCCTAAGTGTCGCCGCAATCTTACCAACATCCGAAGAAGGCAACGGAATCATGATGCGTAAGCAGGACGTGTCACACGGTGGCATGCGAGGAACATCCTTGGAATGCCAGGATCTGGTGATCCCACTTGCCACCTCCGTGACCCATTGGCGGCATCCCGACCACGTTGCGGCGGCCACGCCGAGCGTACAGCCGATCATCCTACGGGCCCTCCGGGAGGCCGCCCACGAGGGCTGGAAGGCGGACCAGCCAACCGATTTCGCCACGCTGTTCAGCCGAGCACAGGTACGCACCATCACCAGCGTATTGCGCTGGCGGGTCTCCTCTGTGACGATCCGGCTCACACGCGTAGTCAGGGGTGTCCAGCTGGTTCCGCACGGGTAGTCTTGCGAACGGACTCGGTAACCACCGCCCACGAATGCGGCGCTGTTCACAGTCCATCAGACCGCGCAACTTCAATCCATGTCGCGTCGCGCCAGTCATCGCTGCCGGCGCCCCACGCCGGGCCGCGTGGCGCGCAGCTCGCCAGCCAGAGTCAGGCCGCTCAGGCCCGCGATCAGCAGGGCGAGCACCCATGCCAGGGCGGCGGCCACGCCCACTGGCAGCACGTGCGCGAGCCACTGCTGCACGGTCAACCGATAGATTAGCACCACAAACGCGGCCATCACCAGGATGTAGAGTACCGCACCGAGCCCGAAGAGGAGCTCAAGCGCATGGGAGCGGAGGACACCGGGCTGGCGCCAGGTCCTGGGCAACTCAGTCCCCAGCCAGCGCAAGCACCGGGCTCGTAGATTCGGTCGGTCGAGCGCGTCCATCAGGACGAAGTAGCCATCGTACTCCAGAAGGGGGTTCAAGTTGACCAGCACGCTGTAGTACTGGACAAACGCGAACTGCCAGAGAACCGCCGTGAGCAGGGTCGTGCCCGTCGCGAGCGCCGCCAGCGCGGCGACGCCGCCGACCAGCGCATCAGCATAGGGGCCGGCCAGGCTGACGGCGATGCGCTCTCGGCGCGTGGCGAGCCAGATGTCTGAGGTGTCGATGTAGGCCATTGGACTGTACCAGTACCAGCCAACGCCCCCGCTCAGCACCTCGCGGCCGATGGACTTCACGGTCAGCGCATGCCCCATCTCATGGATGAAAATCGAGAGGAAATAGGCCAGGACCAGACACACCAGCAGCGGTCCCGTGATGCCAATCCGCGCGAGCACGGTGCCCGTGCGCGCGGCGGTCACGACGAATGCCACCAGCCCAGCCAGAGCCAGGACCGCGAGCACCGGCCGGGCCGGGCGCGAATATAGCGGGCGGGCAACGTGGCCATAGATCCAGTCCAGGTACCGATCGATGTGCCGGATCGCGACGCGCCACTCCAGCACACGCCGCGCCGCCCGCGCCGCGCGCCACCAGCCGGTCGCCGGCGGCTCAGATGTGGTCGTGGCGCGCGTTCCCGCGACATCGCGCGCCAGGTCCCGCGTCTGAACGAATCCCGCTGTTGCCAGACCCGCCAGCAATCCGGTGATCGCATCAGGCGAAAACGCTTTGAATGCGACGAAGTAGTCCAGGGCCAGGTCCCGCAGGTTGTGCTCGCCATCCAGCCGCTGCCAGAGAAACCAGCCTTGCGGGGAGAGTCGGAAATAGGTGCCGCGTGCCGGATTCTTGAGCGTGGTGATGGTCTGGCCTTCGGGCGTCGCGCGCTGGTGAACGACAATCCCGGGCACCTGGCGTGGCCGATCGCGCAGCCGCAACAGCTCGATCATCCGGTCGCGCACGGGCTGGCTCGCGCCCATGATCTCGAGCAGGTCGGCGCGTCGCAGGCCGAGCAGCTCACACGGCTCGGCCGCCCGCACCGTAGCATTGCGCGGTGCGTCGGTCAGCAGCGCCGCCTCGCCGAAGAGCGTGCCCGGCTCGATCGCTCCCAGCTCGCGCTCAACCGGCCCGTCGGGACCCTCGGACATGGCAATGACCTCGGCCCGGCCGGCGCGTAACAGGTAACACGTGTCGCCGGGGTCACCCTGGCGCACAATCGCGGCTCCGGCTGGCACGCTCACGCGCACCAGGCGCTTGGCCATCGACTCGGCCCGCATGGCATCAAGTGTGGTGAAGGGGCTGGCCAACTTGAGGAAACGCGCCACCCGCATGGTCTCGACGGCGTTCGCGACGTGTTCGCGGACGGCGGGATGACGCGCCATGAGGTCGGTGAACGTGGCCGCGTCCAACTCGAGCAGTGCGAGCGGTGTGATGGCGGTCACGGTGGCCTGCCGCTGGTGAGACGGATCGAGTAGCGCCATCTCACCAAAGACCTCACCCGCGGCCAGCGCCGCCAAAGGGACGGTTCCAGTGGACCCCGCGCCGGTCACCTCGGCGCGCCCCTCCACGATAAGGAACAGGCGATCACCCTCATCGCCCTCCCGGACCACAACGTCGTCGGGCGCGAAGCGGACTTCGCGCATGGCGTTGGCCAGCGGAGCCAGCGCGTCTGAGGGGAGCGTGCCAAACGCCCGCACGCCCGCGAGCAACTCGAGTCGCCGCGCCCGCGGAACGGTCTCTTCCAGCGTCTGGCCCATGGATACGCCTCTTGGCAACACTGTGCTACCGATCGTTCCATCATGGGAGGCCCCTCCTTCGCGAATGGAAGAAGGGGCCACGCGGTTGATCGCGGGCGGCTGTCCCTCGTGGCCGCGAGGGACAGCGGCTACCCGAGGTCTAGAATGGCGGCTGAGGCATTCGCTTGCTGAGCCGCTCCTGGAGCTGGTCGTCGGGCAGGGCCCAGTCCATACCGCGAACGGCGGCGTGCTCTTCTTCGGTCAGGTCCAGGCCGCTGTGGCGGATCGTACCGTCGGGATCCACCCGCAGCTGCTGTCGGAAGCTGGGGTCGCTGGTGACCCGGTCCATCAATCGTCTCATGGCATCGGCGCTCATCTCGCTGCTCCTGTGTATGGTCGACAGATGTGTCGTCCACATAGTTGAGTTCATCACGGTTGAGGTCATAGCTGGCCAACCGTGGTCCCCTCTTTTCTTGCCAGAATGAGGGGACCAGTAGTTGCCGCGGCGCCCGACGAGGAATCCGCCGGACGGGTGTCGGATCCGAACCGTCTAGCCGAGCACTTGTCGCTTGCTGAGCCGCTCTTGAAGCTGATCGTCGGGCAGGCTCAGGTCGATGCCCGCCACGACCGAGGTGTACTCTTCCTCTGTGAGGTCCAAGCCACTGTGTTGAATGGTGCCCTCGGGGTCGACCTTGAGCTGCTGCCGAAAGCTGGGATCCTGGACGATGCGGTCAATCAAGCGCTTCTTCGCTTCGATGCTCATGTTGGTTCTCCCGTGTGTGTTCTGGTCGTCCAAAGTCGCCCGCGACAATCGCTGGCGAGCACCCTCTGAAAGTGGGGATCGTGCCCGCACCGTGATGGTGAGTGGCACTACCCGCTCACTACGGAGCCGCGCTACGGCGGGCGTCGTCCTGGGCTGATCGTGGTGCCGTACGAATCAGAACCCTGGGGACGACCTACGGAACTCTGGTTCTTCCTTATCGCGCTCGCACCCACTTGTCACGGCAAAGCCGCGGTGGCTGCGTTCCTTGGTGGTGAGTGTGCCATGGCGGTGACGGGAACACCACGCACAATTCGCACTGCCACTCACACAGGGCGCGCCGCATGACGGGCATCAAGTGTGCCGAGACTGAAGTGAATGGCCAAGAGTGCGGAGAACGTGTCGACGTTCTTTGGGCGCGCGGGTGCCCCTTCAGTAGGATTGGCTAGTCGCGTTGGCTCGCGAGCCGTATAATGGGGCCGCCCCGCGACCCCAGACGCGTGGCACAGGGCGTGGCATAGTGGATGCGGGCATCCGCCGAGCTCACACGTGTGGAGACCGCACCGCGGTTGCGCGCGACATGGACATGTCGGAAGCATGGTGAATGCGGCGCATCTCGGGGCCGGAGAGTAGGTCGAGCGGGACGGGAGGCGGGCATGCGGGCTCTGATCAGCGTGGCGAACAAAGATGGCGTAGAAACGTTCGCCCGCGGGCTGCACGCGTTGGGAGCCGAGATTGTGTCCACTGGCGGCACCGCCGACGAGCTGCGGGCCGCCGGCATCGCGGTGCGGACCGTATCGGATGTGACCGGATTTCCTGAGATCCTCGGTGGCCGAGTCAAGACCCTGCACCCCAAGGTCCATGGTGGAATTCTGGCACGTCGGGACGATGCGGAGCACATGGCGGAGCTCCGGCGCCACGGTATTGAGCCCATCGACCTGGTCGTCTGCAACCTCTACCGCTTCGCCGACGCGGTCGCGCGTCCGGGCATCGAGCCGCAAGAGGCGCTTGACGAGATCGACATCGGCGGGGTCACGCTG
>JANWHL010000122.1 GCA_025450405.1 Ktedonobacterales bacterium | reverse complement strand
TGGTCTCGGTCACTGGCTCGCAGATGCGCGTGGTCGCCGTTGCCTGGCAGGTCTACTTGATCAGCCATAGCGCGCTGTTGCTTGGCGTGGTTGGACTCGCCCAGGGGCTCGCCATGATGGCCTTTTCACTGGTCGCGGGCGTTGTCGCCGACGCCCGCGACCGCCGCCGCCTGTTGATTGTCGTCCAGTCCGCGCTGGCATGCGGCTCAGCGGTTCTGGCCCTATCCACGATCACCCACCTCGTCTCACTCCCCATGATCTACGCAGTGGTCTTCCTCATGTCCGCCGTCAGCGCGTTTGATTTTCCAGCTCGCCAGGCCCTCATCCCCACACTTGTCGCGCGCGAGGACCTGCCCAACGCCCTATCGCTCAACACACTCCTCTTCAACCTCGCGACGATCATCGGCCCATCACTCGGCGGCCTCGCCATCGGCATCATTGGCGTTGGCGGCACGTACGTCGCCGACATGGTGTCCTTCCTCGCCGTCGCGTCGGCGCTGCTGGCCATGCGCCCCTTGGCCGTGCCGGCCGCCGGCAGGCCCCGCGCCGGATTCGCGTCGCTGCTCGAAGGCTTTAGCTATCTCCGCGCCCGTCGCTTCCTCCTTGGCGTCATGGCCCTCGATTTCTGCGCCATGTTTTTTGGCTCCCCGGCCGGCATTCTCCCAATCTTCGCGCGCGATATCCTGCGGGTCGGGCCGTTCGGTTATGGCCTCCTGATCTCCGCCGGTGCTGTGGGCGCGGTCATCGCCGTCGGCTTCTCTGGCCGGTTCCGCTTTATCCGCCGCCAGGGCCTGGGTATCCTCATCGCTGTAGCCGTTTGGGGCACGTGCATTGTCGCGTTCGGTCTCACGAATGGCCCGCTCTGGCACGGCGCCTTTTGGCGTCAGGCGTCATGGCAGGGACCATTCTGGCTCGCCTTCACACTGCTGGCCGGCGCCGGCGCCGGCGACCTCGTCAGCACGGTGCTGCGCGGCACGATGGTGCAGCTCTCCACACCCGACCAGATGCGCGGCCGGGTCTCGGCCACCAATGCCATGTTCATCATTGGTGGGCCCGCCCTCGGCCAGTTCGAATCCGGTGCGGTTGCCGGCCTGCTGACCCCACAGCTCTCCGTGCTCACCGGTGGCCTGGCGTGCCTGCTGGCCACCGGCATCATCGCCGTCACGATACCGGGCGTCCGCCAGTTCCGGCTCAGCCTGGATCGCCCGCCGTCCCCCACCGCCCCAGACTCCGCGACGCCTGCCACCGACCCCGCGCCGGGCGGGCCACCGCTGGCACCCGACCAGACGTTCGCCGCCATCACGGATGGCGAGACTACCGGAGGCGAATGAAAACCGCCACTAGGTCCACCATCCGGCAATCGGCGTATTGTCAGCGTGCGGCGACCGTGTTAGAGTGCGGCATGAACGCGGCGTACCGCTGACGGCAACCGTCCGACCCGCGCGTGAAACTCTAGTGCGGCGCCGGACGTCACGCTCATCGCGAGTCAGCCTCATTGCGCGTCGATCTGACCGCGTTTCGCGGCGGTGCGCGGTCAGCGGAGACGACACCTGGGCTACGCCCAACCGCCCCGCCAGAATCTTCCGGGCCAACGTTTTCCGGATGGAGGAGTAGGGATGCATCCGTGATGGAGCAAGATGCCGCCGAGCCCGCCACCGCGTCCGGAGCCGAGGGCCCCGGCTCAACCTCTGCGTGGGAGCCACCACTTGAGCTTTTGTTGGCGCCATCCGTGCCGCTTGGTCCGTTGCGGCCGCGCGGCCAAACCCGCCACTTGGTGGCGCACGTCATCAAGGGTCTGTTGATGGCCATCGAGGTTCCGCTGCTTCTCGTGCTAGCCATGTCCGCCGGTCTGATCCAGGTTCTCCCGTCCACTCCTCCCGCGGCGGATGTCGTGGCGAATGGCCACACCGCTCGAACGGCTCCAACATCTTTTTGCTGGTTCACGCCTGGCCACGGCACCTGCGCCGATGCGGCCACCCGTCCGCTTTCCGCGATCACGTCCGCGCGTGGCGCGCCAATCACCGTGCGCCTCGACCACCCCGCCCCCACCGCCTGTACCGTAACCGCCACGGCCAGCGGCGCCGCCCCCAACACTCCCATCCCCCTGCGTGCGCAATCCAGTGCGCACGCCACCTTCACGTTCGAAGCTCCGGCCCCCGACGGCACCTACGCCCTGGACGTCCGGTGCCAATGGGCGTCGAATCCAGCGTTGCGTTGGTGGCAAGGGCAGGGCGACGCCGACTATTCCCTTGCCCTGCGCGTGGGCGGCTAACATGGACATCAACGCGCCACCACCGGATCAAGGCGAGACCTCAGAAGCCCAGCCGTCGTCTGGACCAGACCCATTTCTGAGCCTGAAGCGCGGAGCCACCGAGATGTACCTCATCCGCCACGGCGACGCCCTCCCCGATGCCTCCCAGGTCCGCGCCGGCACGTACGATGACCAGGACCTCACAGCGCTCGGGCTGCGCCAGGCCGCTGCCCTGGCCGCGCGCCTGCGCTCCACGCGCTTCGACGCGATTTACAGCAGTCCGCTTGGGCGTGCCATGCAAACCGCCGAGCCGCTGGCGCAGGTGCTCGGCCTCGACATCCACACCGAGCTCGACCTGCGGGAGGTCGACTTCACGGGCATCGAGCCAGCCCCTGGCCCCGGTACCGCGCCCGCTGACCTGGCTGCGCACCTCCGCGCGCAGATCGATCGCCTCATTACCGTCGCCATGTCGTCTGGTCGCTGGGACGACTTGCCCGGCGTCGAGGACCGCGCCGCGTTCCGCGCGCGCGTCGCCAGCGCCCACGATCACTTGGCCACGCGCCATCCCGGTGGCCGCATCGCCTGCTTCAGCCACGCCGGCACCGTCAATGTGTACGTGGCCACCGTGCTTGGTCTGGATCGCGATTATTTCTTCCCCACCGTCAACACGTCCATTAGCGTGGTCCGCGTCAACGGCGCCCGGCGTGTCGTCCTCGCCCTTAACGACATCTGCCACCTCCGCGAGGCGGGCCTCCTGCGACTCACCGAGTAGGCGCCCGACCCCGAGACTCAATTCCACCCCATCCGGCGCGCCGCTGGCGTGACAGCGCGTCCAGATTGGCCGCGCCGGCGGCCCACGGCGCCCGAGCCTTCGAAAGGGCGTCCGGTGGACACCCGGCATGATTGTGTGCTCGGCACGACTTCAGGCGACTGGAAGCCGCTTGCCAGACGTGCGACGGGCCGGACTCCGACAAGGATCCCGGCCCGCCCACACAGTCTCGCATCGGCGAGATAGCTACGGCGTCACGTTGCTGATATGCGTTGACCAGTTGCTAAGCGCGCCGCGTGTGCCGCCACACGTCGGATCGGCCTTATACGTGGCGTAGTCGCAGGTCTGCGCGACGTACTCCGACGCCACCCAGATGCTCTGCCCATCCACCGCCGCATAACCATAGTCACCCCAGCGTGGTCGTCCCGCGCCGAAGATGACGTACTGCGTGAAGCCATCCCACGCGCCCACACCGGCCGCCGCGACCTGCACGTTGCCCATGCCGACCTTGTCGTCCAGGCCCGCGAAAGCCGCGCTCGGATAATTGTGGTCGCCGGTCAGCGTGAATGCGATGACTCCGCGTCCATTGGCCAGCACGCCAACCGCCGGATACGTCAGGTCAGTTTGGGGGATACCCGCCTGGCCCTGCAGACTTAGGTTGCCCGAGTGCGGATTCACCACGTAATACGCGATGCCCGCGCGGGTCTCACCACCGACGTCCACCGCGGTATCCAGCGCGCCCCACACCTCGCCATTGGCGTAGAACACCTCTTGCATGCGCGAATCATTGGAGTTCAGGTTGCCAAAGCTCGTATTGTCGTGGCTGCCAACGCCGGCGATCGTGGTGTTGCACGGGAATGTCAGGTCCGCGATGCAGTCCGACAGTGGGTGGTTGCCAGCCGGCTGCGTCGCCCGCGGTGGAACGGCGTACTGGTCCACCGTGATCGACGCGATATCCAGATTTGGCGCCGGGCTGGCCGCATTCAGCGACGACGTGTTCGACATCGTCCACAGGAGGATTGACGTGCTCGTCCCACCGCGGAATACGGCGTCCGAGCTCAGGAAGTACTCGCTCCCGCCGTGCGCGCCGTCGAACGCATTGCCTGGCGTGATGGCCGGCCACACGGTGAAGCCGGCGCCGTCCGGTCCCGCGCCCAGCGTGTCGAACAGCACCACGCTGCCGCCCGCTCCGCCGGTGATGAGGCTGTTGCCGATGGCATAGACCTGGGCGCCAAAGAAGCCCGCCCCAAAGAAGGTGAACTCATTGGTGGTCAGGAAAATACCGTTGGCGTCTGCTCCTACGTGCGGGTAGTCGCCGAGGCACGGATCGAAGACCTGGACGCCGTGACTGACGAAGAAGCAGTGATGGTTCGGCGTGCCAGCGGTCCCGTCGTTCTGCACCGGGAGTGTGAAGATCGTCCAGGAGCCGGTCGGGTCACCCGTATCGCTGACCGCGATATCCAAATGATTGGTGCCCGTGAGCGCGGCGTTGGTCAGGCTGACCCGGTCCAACGTCAGCACCACATGCACGAACCGCCCGATCGCCTGGTCGAAGATGCACGATGGGTCGGTGAGCTCGGGCCCACGTTGGCCCACATTCGGCCCCGACCGCGTGATCGCCGCCGGATAGCCGTAGAACGTGTTGAGGTCGATCACCGGAGTTGCTGGCGAGCCATCGGTATGGAAGATCCGCAGCACGTCATTGACCGACTCGACCACGAATCCGTTCCCCGCGCACAGGGCCTGGTCCGGCGGCTCCACCGAGAACTGGTTGCCGCCATTGGCGAACCGCTGATTGAAGAAGTTGAGGCCTTCAAAATTCGTCCCGAGCGTCGGATTCGATTTCGGGCTGGCGGAGGGGCTGATGGCTTTGCCGTGCCCGGTGACCGCCCCAGGGAGCGTCCGATTGACTCCCCCCGCGCCGTCTCCCCCGTCACCGTTGTCCGCGTCGCCCGCGAGCATGCTGGTGTCAATCTCGTTGGCCCGCGTGGACGTATCGGTCGCCGTTGGCCCGGACTTGAACGAGCTCGTCCCGACTCTGGTGAGCGGAACGAACTGAGTGTCCGGAACCGCGGCGTGAATCGTCGCCACATGAGTTGAGAACGCCGCGGCAAATGCCACGGAGACGACGGCCAGGCTGCTCAACAGGACCAGCAGAGGCCGCTTCGCACTGCGCATGCGTATACCCTCCAGGTCGTTTGCTTTGAGTCAACTCGACATCAAAACCCACAGTGGGTG